>JBQCDO010000083.1:0-3999 GCA_051961195.1 Nitrososphaeraceae archaeon
TTCAACAGCAATATTGGGAATCATGAGAGAGGTTATTAATCCCACATTTAGAACAAATGATTTACCAGAAATTTCGGTAAAAATCGGACTGGCTTATGGCTATATCTTAGTAGTACTTTATGGTAAGAATGTGGAGAGTGCACACATAGACATAGTTGGTTCTAGCATAAGCTTGGCTGCAAAGATTACATCTATTGCAAAGGCTAATCAGATATTAATAGGAGAACGTATTTACAATATTCTTTTATCGTCCATTAACTATGAAGAAGTAGATAATAATAGCAAATTTATAGAGGTAAATCTTGATACTGCAAAATGGAAATATCTATCCCACTCTGATTCCCAAAGTTTGTATCGTGTATATGAATATTTAGGAGATTGATAAGTTATCTCCGATGGATATAAATGACTAAAAATAGTTACATATATTTTGAATCCTTCCAACAAGACTATTGAGAATAGATAAATTATTTAGCAATTTCATCAATCAATAGACCATCAAATATACTCCATAGAGGATTCGATCCTAAATATGTAGGATCAGATTATTCCCTTTCGGTAGAGGATATATGTTCCTGCAACAGCAGCTGGGATACCTATTATAATAGCATAGACAACATAAACAAGTGTTACAAGGCTTATCTGGAATGAACTAGACTGGCGATTAGATTTCTCGTATTGTGATGCAAGTTGGCTAGCAGAAGATGAAGATATACTGGGATTATTATACACTGTAGTATTAAAAGTAGCAAAGGCAGTTTTTATACCACCGACGTTCTCTATTCGAATATTTATAGGACCAGAATTTGCAAATACGTAGTTTTGTACATTCATGCCAATCTGTGCACTGGTTGGAACTCGTTTCAGTTGCTTTCCATTCTGTAGTAGCACAAAATCAAAGGCTAAAAGATTAGGCTTATTGTTTGCGCGATCAAAGAAGCTTACAAAAAATGTTGTTTCCTTACCTGTTAGCAATACTTTAGGATCCCAACTCAATCCTACTTCCATCTTCCCATCTGGAGTAAATGTATATACTGGAAGTTTGTCTATACGCTTGCCATTATCGGTAACTGGATAGTTAGGTACATTCTGTACCTGAGCTTTTACGCTAATTACTCCTTCCATCCATGGATGGATCGTGCAGAAGTAATTGTAAACTCCTGGTTTTGTAAAAGTATGTGTCCAAGATTGTCCTGACTTAAATAGACCACTATTAAAATCGCCTGTCGGAGTACCCTTCTTGTTAACGTTAACTAAGCTTTCCATACCAGCTCCAGCACCGCTTGTAACAGTATGGGCTTCAGTATCCTGGTTTATCCAGGTTACGGTATCGTTTGCACCTATCAGTAATTCTCTTGGCAAATACCATTGTTTAGGACCTAGCTTTGTTATATCAACTTCAGGATTTGCTGATCCCTTAGGGATGGTTATAGTATAATGCTTGCCAGTTATAGCATAGGCTAAATTGTTATAATATATATTATGTAAAAGAGAAAAGGAATGGACAAGAGAAAATAATAGGAGGCAAATTGCAATACTTATGATAAACGGTAACGCTGTAATGGATAATCTTGTAACAGGCAAAGTCGTTTTATCTTCGCAACTGATGCTCACAGGTGACGATCAGAGAACTAGCTCAATTTGTGAATTTGTATTTATCTTAATTTTATTTCTATTTTTAATGTTAGAATGTTCTTTATTCCAATGATCTGCGAATTTAATTTTCGTCTTTTCAATCCTTGAGTCCGATTGTATTAGAAAGTAAAACATAAACCTCCAGCCCAACTTATTACATTCTTTGCATTTGGATACATAATTTGAAGAAAAGCCATATGCCTCGCCTACCACGCATGTTGATGAATTCTTAAGTTCTCGGTACCATTGTAACCGAATTGTTGAAAATGGAGGGACATTATATCTTGCTTGTTTCAGACGTTCTGACCATATCGGGGATATTTCAGAAAATAGTAATTTGTTTGGCGACCTATAACTGGCTATACTATCATAAGAGGCCTCTGCACACATCATATTAGTATAGAAATAATAATATTAAACTGTATATGATTGCAACTGATTGCAATACAACTACAACTTTTGTCGTGGATTTAATCTAGTTGTTAAGGATTAAAATATGCGAGTAACTACACAAGAAAGAGTAGGAGACAGAAAAGTACACAATAAATGATAGCGAATTGGTTGATTTCTTTAGGACTGTACTAGCATCTTTTTGCACTTTCGGAGATTATAACAATGAATGGTTTGCGTCAAGTACTTGTGTATTCGGTGCATAATCATTATGTGGTGGGTAATTATTCTAACCTTTTTTGGCCTTGGCTCCTTGTTTATCGATCTTTTTGAATGACGGATTAATCATCATCATTGCAACTCCTGCGGATATTATCCCTGTAGCAATCACAGTTTGAGTGACTATTGATTCATTCAGTATAACCCATCCTAAGAACACCGCTATCACAGGTACAATATACGCAAATGTATTCGCTAACGATGGTGTAGTAGATTCAAGAAGCCAATAGAATATCGAATATCCAATTGCAGTACATACTATGGTAAGAAATAGAAATGATATCAAAATGTTATTTGTTGGCGAAAAAAGTGCTTTTAGACCATAAATTTCATCAGTACCTGTAAATATTGATATAGCCAGTAAAATTATGCCGCCTATTAGCATAAACATTCCGGTAGGCAAAAGAATAGCCCGTCCAGTACTTAAATCACGTGCTGGATTTGAATAAATTGAGCCCATTGCCCATGAGATGGAGCTGATCATCAAAAAAATAATACCAATCCAACTAGATCCTCCTCCTCCTTCTATGGTAGGAAGTACAAGAATGATGAGTCCTACGAAGCCAGTAACAATTCCTGCAGAGCCCAACTTAGTCGGTATTTTCCTGAAGAACATTAATACAAATATTGCCACCCAAATTGGTATAGTGGAGTTAACAAGAGCTGCAGCTCCAGAGGACAAATATTGAGCCCCCAATGCTAATAATCCCTGTCCTCCCACAATGAAGAACAAAGCTGACAATATCCAGCTTCTCCACATCTGTTTATTTTTTATCGTAATGTGATGATAATCTATTGTATTGGATCGCTTAAGGTTGATATAATGTAGTATATAATGGGTTGCTATTAGCAGTATTCCAGCCATGAAAAAGCGCATCCCGAATGCAACAAGCGGTGTGACTCCCTCTACTACAATCTTAATCGCGATGAAGCTCGATCCCCACAAAATTGATAGCATCACTATAGACGCTAACACCATTGGCTTTGAATGGTGCATGAATCCTAACAGGTCTTTCTTTATATTTATTTTGTTAGTTCATAGATAACTCGTAAAAACTATCACGATAATTAAAGATTCGTTAGCCTGTGCAGGTTATAAGCTAGGCATATGAATGGTAATTCCCTGTCTGTATTCTGGTTAATCCTGGTTTCGGATGCTCCAAATAGTCGTTTATGACCACGCGCTTAGACATATGATTAGAATACGTATTTGAAGAGTGTTTGTACATAGCAAAAAAAAGGAAAATTGATTGTACACAGTAAATTATTGGTTAGAAGCAAAAGTCGTAGACATTATTGTTGTTACCAAACTTTTTTGTTACTAAAATGTATATGTACATAATCATTAATCATTATAAATGATTGGTATAAACTGTGATCAAACGGTCAGATGGTAATATAGCTGAATTCGTTGCGAGATTGGTTGGAAGACATCGTAGTAATTACCAGCTCTTTTCATGTGAAAAAGAAGAATGTATTAGCAGGTCAAAACTTACAGATTTGGATCACTTGTAGGAAATCTGAAAGTTTTCTGATAGTTAGGCGTACAATTAGTTAGTCTCTTCTCTAAGTATCAAAAATTAGTGAAAACCTTTTATGCAATATTGTGACTACAGTCTTATGGAAAAAGTATGTGATGAATGCAGTCAGCAATTAAAGGATGATTCGGATCTCGCAGCACATTTAAACCAGTAC
>JBQCDO010000084.1:0-28356 GCA_051961195.1 Nitrososphaeraceae archaeon
ATGAGGGTCTTAAATAGCTTTAACGTGTTCTACGTAGCCTGGAAATTGATTTGGAAAAATACTATGTTATCTAAGAATAGTAAAGCTATATAATAATAACTGGAATGGCGTATTTTTTGAGATAGGCTTTAATAATGTTAACAATTACAAATTAGACTACATTTGCATTCTACTTATCGTTGATATTTTGATTCATCTATGATATGCGGCGTAGATGTATGTCATCTCGGGCGATTCTAATACTATTTGACCTGCCTCTATCTCATTACTGATTCGCATCTATTACTTTAATGATGATGATTCTCATGTTGGTATCAATTCGCCTTCAAGTGGCGTAGCCAAAGATTCAACTACTATTACTATCAAAATATAGTAGATAATTTTGTCGAATTTTATGATCTGCGTAAAGGGTCTGTATGAGTCTCGATAGCTTTTCCAATCAGAGCAAATGACAAGCCTGTTAAAGCAATCATCATACCAGGTGGAATGATCCACCACCATAGCCCTCTTGCAGCAGCATCTGCGGAATTAGCATCATGTAAAATCTGACCCCACGTTGGAATGGTAGGATCGCCCAATCCTAGAAAGCTTAATGCAGCTTCAGCCAATATAGCGCCTGGTACAGCAATTGCAATGCTAGCAAACGTTAACGGAAGCAACTGAGGTATAATATGTTTGAAAATGATCCTCATGTCAGAAGCACCCATTATTCTTGCTGCTTCTACGTATTGAAGGTTTTTTATCTGAAGTGCCAGACTCCTAGAAACCCTAGTAGCCCCAGCCCAGCCAAATATTACTAGTAACACAGTAATTATAAATATGCTCCTACCTAATGTTGCAGTTATTAGGATCAGTATTGGAAGAGCTGGTAGAAAAACTATCAGATCATTAACCCGCATAAGCGCTTCGTCAGTTCTCTTACCCTTATAACCTGCTACGACGCCGTAGATGAGGCCGATGAATACTGATGATAGAGACACAGTGACTCCGATAAAAAGTGCGACCGGTGTTCCCCAGAATATTCCTATACTAAGATCCCTCCTCAGATCGTCAGTGCCCATTAAGCCATAAACGGTGCCACCTAAAACCAAGCCTGATTCATTTACTTTGTCAGTGTCATTGAAAAAGTAAAACGTCTCTTCAAATTTATAGACACCCTTCAGCACTTTCTTCGAATTAAGTTCAGAAAAGATCATAACTTGAGGGCTAGATTCGTCTTGCGGATATGCAAAGAGACCAAGGTAATCATGCAGATTCTTACTTATTAAATAGTCCGTCGAAAAAATTCGACCTGAATATTCGTTGTAATTGTCTTTCGGATAATTGGGATTCAAATACGGCTGAGCTGATCCGGGCGGCAGTGCAGTATCATATATTTTAAATGTATGGCCGTCTGGTCGCAGTACTTTCACCTCAATAGCAGGCGGCACTAGGCCGTACTTTACCGAGTATGGTATCATAAAGTCTGTAGGATAAGAATCGTATTTGAAATCTACAGAATAAGTATGAGAAATGATATGAATAGAGTTTTGTGATCCAGAATAGACTCTGGCGTCGTGAGTGCCTAGAATTATATGCTCTGAGTATCTTGGACCAAATAGACCTAGATTGGTCCAAGATGGAGCGGCAGCCTTTGGATAGTCGATCCAGTAATTAGGATTGTTCCATTGCTTAAATGATTCTAGCGGGATTGCGATAACTGCATAGATTGTCATAGCAATCAGAATCATCAAGATGGATAGGCCTGAAATGGCAGTCTTCGAATTTAGGATTTGAATTAGAAGGTGAAGTTTTAAGAGGGACAGGATTTTCCCTAATTTCGATCTGAAAAAGGACGACTTTAGGAATCGAACTATCATTAACCTGCGCATCCCGTACCTGAGATCAACTATCCAACTTTCACCCGAGGATCAAAAAAACCGTAGGCAACATCGGTGACGAATATCGTAACAACAAATATTATTGAAAAAATGTAAGTGTTGCCTAGGATGATTGGAACATCGTTGACGGCGATAGCATCATAGTACAGTTTACCCATTCCAGGCCAGTCAAATACAGATTCTATTATAATTGCACCACCAAATGAAGCCGCCAAACTTAATGCCACGGAGGTTATGATGGGCGGTGCAGCATTTTTTAACATGTGCGAGTACAAGATTTTTTTCTTTGATATTCCTATTGCCTTTTTGGAGAGTATAAAATCCTCATGTCTGATTCTAATTAGATAATAGCGTACTATGTATGCCCAAGCACTTATGCTGACCAAGACCAGGGTGATCAATGGCAATAACATATGGTACAAGAGATCAAGTATGTAGTATGGATCCGAAGGAGAACTTGTGGGGGTGGAGCGAGCTGGAAATATCGGATAGACAAAGGCAAATACGAATATCATAAGCATACCTATCCACCAGGATGGGAAGCTATTACTGAGAACGGCAGAGAATGAATTGACCTTATCCGCGATCGATCCTGATCGATCAGATATAAATGCGCCGAGATATATCCCTATAATACTAACAATCACTGTTGAACTACTAAATAGCAGAATTGTTTTCGGCAATCTTTCCATTATTATGTCCTTGACCTTAGAAGAACCTGAGTCAGTGGTGAAAAAATTAGACCTTCCTAAATCTAGAGTCACAATTTTAGACAAGGTATTAAAAAAGCGTTTAGGTGAGTACCATGGTTCGTCTAATCCCAAAGACTTAACATTTTGCGCAATTTGGGTCTCAACATAGGTTTGTCTTTCTTTGAGAGATTGAAAATGGAATTTTGATTGGCTTATCGCATTTACTGCATCGTATCTGACAGAGTTAATCAGAATCTTGTCTATGGTAGAGCCAAGAATCGCGATTGTAATAATAAGGGTAAAAAATACAACCAGAATCATGTTTATTGATCTCTTAATCAGAAAATATCGAAATCCCAAAGACCTACTTACTCCTTTTACCTCTAATCTCATAACTAGATGATTCTAATATTGCTTTTCTTTTGCCGTTAATCTGCAGATCCCCTAAATATTCTTCACTAAGGAGAGGCCTTCACAGCCAATATCGTTCTAGTGTATATGTCAGGTCTAAAAGCTTGTTTTCCAGTTGCGAATATCTTGATAAGATTTGGTCCAAACGGAAATTTTGCCGTGGCACTAGAGTTCAGATTTATCTCATATGAACCCTTCAGGTGATCCGAAGCTTCATCGACTGTCGTAGGTGCGGGCTGCGGCTCGGCAGTCCCGCTGAGTAAAACCCGACCCCGCCAATCCGAGATAAAATAATTCACCAAGGCATCGCTTGTAGGCCTTCCATTTTCAGAGACATTCAATACAATTTTTAAGGGCTTTCCTATTGTTGCGAATTGCGGAGCTTGAATCTTATCCAATGCGGCAATCTTCGGGTACTCGTAGACTGACCAATGACCTTTCTCAAAAGGATAAGATGAGTCTCTAAAAGCCTTTATCGTTATAACGCCGCCCTCTGGATTGTAGGAATCAAGATAAAACGGACCATTGCTAACCACCGCATTTCGATGTTTTTCAATCCAGTTTATAGTGGCGTCGTATCTTTTTTGAGCCTCAGCCACGCTTACCAAACCCTTTAAGGGATTTGGAACATATCCCTCCTTTCTCATTTTCTGCAATTCAATTTTTATCGCATCTGCGTGAGAGGGAATAATTAGCGATAACCAATCAATGTTTTTAGCCGATGCCTCTCCCTTCGAAAATGCGAATTTTCCAGACATCACGAGCCTTTCTGACGCGGAAGTGATCTCCCAAGGCTCAGAAGGCCAGACAGCCGCTGAGTCAGCTATTTCATTCTTATCATAGTGCCATTGGTCGATATAGGATTCGAATGTATTATTAGAATCAAATTTAACACCCTTAATAAGTGGAAGGGAAACTTGAGCAGCAGCACTATATTCAGGATCGTATGTCCTATCCGCGTTCCCAGTATTTGTTCCCCATTCAAAGGTGAAGTAAAGTGGATATAATACGTCTGCCTTATCCATCATAATGCCGTTGTGCCATTTCGAAAGTAATGTCTTAAAAGTAACCTTACTCATAGCAGAGTCATTTTTCCCTAATCCAGTCCATCTTTGAATGACTGGATTCCAGATACGAACATCATCTGGTACATGCATCTTATGGTGTGGTCCTAAAGTTGTTATATTGGTCCAGACTTCTCTCATAGGAATCACGTCACCTGTGTACGGATTCCTAAAGGTGGCGCTGTCTGCCAGTTGTGTATAAATCTCTGAGCAATAGGCATCCTTACATCCTGCAATGTTATTCCACGCCCCTTGATAAATCTGCTTGACGCCAATATCAAGTGAATTGGTTGTCTTATTGGTCCTAGCATTCGACAATGAATACTTACTTGTTATTCCGGCTCCAAAATCGTTTATAAGCCCTTTGACAGATGATACTGCAACGTAAGGTTCAATTAGCTGTGCAACGAAAATGCGGACTGACTCTTGAATTCCATTTAGGGTCGCATTTCGAACCAAGTCATTCCTTTCGTTTGAAGACGTAAAATTGAAGAAGGCAATATGTTGAGCCAGCTTATCAATTGTTGAATTTTGATAATGCCAAAAGCTCGGATTCTGCCCACCTGGCATGTTACCGGCATATGGAGCATACATTTGAGAAGTTACAGACGGATTATATTTAACAAATGCCGATGTCCCTGCGTAGGCTTCTGTATAAACATTCCACTGAAAATCTTGGGGATCTGATCCATAAACAATTGTATTAGCTTTGTTCAAATCTCCATAATCTTTTATAACTGAAAATCCGATCTTCTGAAATTCTGAGGAAACAAGTTCGCCCATTGACCTCCTTTCCGGGTCATCGCTTCTAATCAAGACCTTTATGACTATCGGATTGCCTTTGAAGGTCCACTTCCCAGCCTGCTTTATGGCGCCAGCGGAATTTAGTATACTCGTAATGATCTTGTCTGCTAATACCGGATTGTACCTAAGACCAAGTGATTCTACTGATCCGATTATATTCTGATATTCTGGAGAGTAAACTCCAAAGGGATCTACCATGGGTGTGCCGTAGCCCTTTAGTATCTCATCTACCACAAATTCTCTATTAACAAGATAGTTTACCGCATATCTTACTCCTCTGTAGTAAAAGGGATTAAGGGTATCATTGCTTTTAGGAGGAGCAGGGTTTAATAAAATTCCGAACGATCCAGCCATTCTGTTGTACACCACAAGGTTTGGATCTTGCTTCAGGTCAGACACAACCTCAAGCGGTACTCGGAAATAGTAAGTGTCAATTCCACCCCTCTTCATTTCTTGCAAGGCTGTGTTATCATCCAGATACTGAATAAATCTTGCACTGTCAATAAATGGACCCTTCGTCGCAGCCTGGGGACCGTCCGCCATTGCTAGAGAACCCAAACTCTGATCTACCGATATTGAAGCAAGCAGGCTTATCATAAACACAAATCCGAGGATCGGCGGTCTAAATAACATGGAAGAAGTTATCTATCCATTGCCACTTCTCATTTTTGGTTTTTTATGCCAGCAGCACTATGAAATATCCATGTAATCAGGTCGATCTTTGATCTTTAGTGATCTACTATCAGGAAGCTTAAATAGGTCATAATTCGAATTTAGGTACCGACTGGCAAGATAGCGCTTAATATCAGTAGGATCAACTGGACTAGAAATCATATCCTGAGTACCTTGACTTTGTCTCTTCGCCTGCAAGAAATTCGGAAATGAATGTAAATTGCTTGTATAATCAAATAGATTACACGTCGTACTTTTAACGCTGCAGATAGCAAACAAATTGGTACCCCTTTTCTTCCATCTAATTACATTTGGTCCTGCTTCGAAATCCTTTTCCCATAAAGGATCTTCTTCGATAGCACGCCGTGGTATCTGCGTAATGTCTTCCATAATTCAAGGAAATGTTTATCCTTTAATTAAGATTATGGATAGAGATAATCCTAGATACATCGGATGTATGTACAAAGTTTCGTTATTCAGTGTTGCGCCATTAGCGACAACCGATATACAGCTTTCTAGATCTTGTATTAATTTGGATAATACTAGCTTTAATAGCTAAAATACGGAATTTAGTAAATGATACGAATACCATAAACCACATTCCTGATAAAATATATTCAAATAACAAGCGGCAATTGGCATAATTATTGCATGCAAAGAATGAAACCTACGAATATTAGATGTACACACTCCATCGAGGAAAAAGTATAAATAAAAGAATAAAATATTTATATAAGATGGCAAGTTTTGGCATTTTTATGGTGAAAAGACCTGGTAAAAGATATTTCATTATTTAGTGATAGATGCCCTCGCTGTGGAAAGGGTCCAATGGTCACTGATAATTCGAGTGGTGAAATGTTTTGTGGGAATTGTGGGTTTGTTGTTACTGAGAGAATTGAGGAAACTGGGCCGGAGTGGAGAGCCTTTTCAAAAGAAGAGCACGAAGATAGAAGTCGAGCCGGAATCCCAACTTCTTTAGCCATGCATGACATGGGATTAGCTACTATAATTGGCCCTATAGACAAGGATGCCTCAGGAAAACCTTTGTCGGCATCAATGAAGAGCACAATTGAAAGACTAAGGACTTGGGACAGTCGTAGTCAAGTTCACGAACCAGTTGACCGGAATTTTAGGCAGGCGTTTAGTGAATTAGACAGATTGAAGGATAAGCTTGCAGTGGGCGATGCAGTCATTGAAAAAGCAGCTTATGTCTACAGAAAAGCACTGGAAAGAGGACTCGTAAGAGGCAGGTCGATATCTGCTTTGGTGGCTGCTGCACTTTATGCCGCTTGTAGAGACACCGAGACTCCACGAACACTCAAGGATATTGCTAATGCGAGTAATATAAAGAAAAAGGATGTGGCTAGATGTTACCGATTGCTCATTCGTGAGCTAGACTTAAAAATGCCCGTTGTCGATCCCGTGAAATGTGTAGCCAGAATCGCGAGCAAGGCCGGACTGTCTGAAAAGACTAAAAGAAAAGCCCTGGAGATTCTCAAGAGGGCCGAAGAGGGTAAAATTTCTGCAGGAAAAGACCCGATGGGCCTGGCTGCGGCTGCACTATACGTCGCATGTGTGATGAATGGGGAAAATAAGACACAGAAGGATGTCGCAGAGGCAGCTGGTGTAACTGAAGTGACCATTAGAAATCGGTACAAGGGGCTAAAGCTACATCTCAAGCTCTAATTGATTTGACGAAATCTTCTCTTTCCTTAATCAAATCCTTGAGATTTTTAATATAATCCAAATCAACCTTCGTCCGGTCAAAATTAGGAATTTTACCTAGAATATTAAGTTGAAATGCTATTTCTGAATCATAATCCAACATTCTATTCAATTCCTTTAGCTTAACTGAGCCATTTGGAGTAATAGTATTTTCGTAACAAAATGAGAGCTGATCAAAAAGGTTAATCGCGTCTTTATAGTTTTCAAAGGCAATTTCGGGCTTGAGAGAATCCAAATGAGATTTGATATTAAATGAAACAATTTGATTCACTTTGGACATTTCTACGTAGCTGGAACGTCCTGAGTTCATGCTCTTTTGGAGAATTGAAGCGATCCTGAATGTGTTGTCCAAACTTGAAACACGCTCGCTTTTTTTGGTCGACTTCTTTCCCTTGAACAATGATGTGGATCTAAGTTACCGACATAAATGCCTTCGTCTAATCCATAGTCACCTTGGTCCATCAATGTCGAGATACCAAATCATGATTATTATGGAATCATAGAGAAAAGAGGAAAATCATGGCACATGACTCTATTGTTAAAGGGGAATTCTTCCGCTATGCGATAAAGATGTTACTGAACTTCGATAGCAGCTTCATTAAAAGCCATGCTTACGAGATAACTTTTGACGTCTGCCCGATGATCTCCTTGTAGCATTATATATCCGTCTTTTGCGGTTCCGCCACAGGCAAATTTACTTTTCAACTCTTTAACTATCCGTTGCAAATCGCCAAGCTTTGGATCGATGCCTTCAATCATGGTAGTCGTTTTCTTGAAGCGCCTGGTTTCAAGCCGAACCACGATTCGAGTTTCCTCTTTATCCAGTTCACCACAAGCACAAAGGTCGTCAGGCAGGCCGCATTTCTTGCATATAACCACCATCTAGGTATTTTGACTATTCATATTCTAACTATTAAAACTTGCTTGTATCCCGAAGATAGGTCAAACCCAATAGAACTTCTGAGATCAATTCTCTTTACCATCAGTAGCGCAATGTATTTAAAGCACTGAATCTTTCCTGTGATTATTAATGAGCAGTAAAAAGAAAAATGCACCTCTGCCAGCTTCTAGCGCAGGATTGTTAAGATTTTTTGAAGACGAAACTAAGGGTGTTAAGATTAAACCTGAGGTTGTCCTGGGTGTGACTGGTGGTTTAATCGGAATATCATTGCTAATTAGAATTCTTTTCCCAGTCTAGTACTCACTATAACAGACTTACGTCATGGAAAGCGTTTCTAGTATACATAGTCGATGGTCTTTCACACGGATTAATCCCTCTTCTACTAAAATATCTTTTCTCATCTCAATCATTGGCACAGCTTTTTTGATACTAGTAGTAAGAGGTTGGATCTACAAACAAGATGATGAACTCTTGTATGCGCTACTGTTTGGGATACCACCCATGGTAGGACTGGCCCTCTTTGACTTCTATTCATTGCGTAAAGCTCCTCTCAATAAATTATCCAAGGTTTTTCACGTGACTGCATTCTCGAATGTTTTATGGGCTAGCACAGCAGCATTAGGCTTCGCTTCTCATGTATTGTTAAGCAAAGAGAGTTCTCCTATTTTGTACGTAATCGAGGGCATGTTCCTTGCAATTGGTTTGAGAATTGCAATATTTAGATCTGTATTCGGTGCTCGAATACTAAAATCAGCCACAGTGGGAGTGGTTCAGCCGATGATTTTGGCAGCTATTATACTCGGTGTTCCATCCCACGACTTTGTTGGAAATCAAATAAATCTTGTGCCTTTGCTTGGCATAATATTTGTGGGTATTACTATCTTGTGGACTGTACTAGCAGACAAAGCAGGCCATCCAAACATTAGGAGTACATTTGACCTGTTGCAGGCATTTCTCGCTGCATGGACCAATAACGAACCTAATAAAATGGAAAAATTTATCGAATCTAGGTCCGAACAACAGATTGTTAAGACATGGATTGGTAGATTTACGAATAATGAAGGCGATTCTGTGAACATTATTATTCCCGATGTCCATCCTGGTCCATTCAACCCTATTGGCGGAAGCAATTTACCTTATGTTTTGTTTACGGCATTCTCAAGAAAAGCAATAGTTCTGCATAGTATATCAGATCACTCTTTGAATATACCCTCTAAATCAGAATTGGATAGATATGTAAGGTCGCTTGATAAGCAGGAAATCAAATCTGGGTATAATTTATGTTCATTGCCCTGCCAGGTACATGTTTCAGGCTTCACAGCAACTGGGCTCAAATTTGGAAGTACAGTTATTCTTCTACTTTCTAGAGCTCCAGAAGGAATGGATGATCTATCTGATGAGCTACAGAAGGGTTTGAAGGGTTATTCAAACTCGCTGGGTTTTACTGATACGCTAGTAGTGGATTGCCACAATGCATTGGGGACGCAGCTAAATGAAAGGAATAATGAATTATTACTAGCTGCCGGAAAGCAGTGTCTAAAAGAGCTCAATCTATCGGAAGAGTTTCCATTTAAGATTGGTTTCGCAAATCTTCACGACATTCCTTATGAAGCGAATTCATTGAAAGAGGATCTGGGAGAATCCGGTTTGGCCACTGTCGTCCTTTACGTTAAGGGTCGTTACTTTGTGATTGGTTGGGCGGATTCAAACAATATGGATAATGCATTGAGAAAGCGTATAGTATCACATATGTCAAATAAGGGATTAGAGATGTTAGAAATATGCACCTCGGACACCCACGCAACATCAGGCAAAAGAACTAGGCAAGGGTACTACGTATTTGGTAGTGTCACAGATCCCGGCGTGGCATCAGAACTATTTTATTCCCTATCTAGAAGATCGATGGCAAATATTATGCCATCCAAATTTGAACTATTCTCTGCACAGACGAAGATTAAAGTGATGGGTAAAAAGCAATTTGATGAATACGCAACAGCCTTGAATAAATCCATGCGCCTTTCTAAAATTTTTGTGTTAGTAACTATAGTTGTTTATTCAGCTACACTATTTTTGTAAAAGTTGACAAGATGATCAAGGAGCGACAGGAAAATGGATGGGGAGAGATTTGAACTCTCGATCACCTGTGTGTGAGACAGGTATCTTAACCAAGCTGGACCACCCATCCGAGAATAGGGCTAAAAATAATGCAAACATGCATGGAAATAAATATCTAATCATTTGATCCGGCTCCCGCATAACAAATCTCATATTAATTGTCTTACTGTACAAAATCACCTAATGATATAAGTTATCTTCCAAGGAACTTTCAAGTTCCTTGACTAAATCCGTTAAGGTAAGTTTCTTGCTCTTGCGTTAGAGTATCGATATCTATATTCATGGATTTTAACTTTGCCAATGCTATTATTTGGTCCTGCTCTCTCGGGATATCATACACCATGGGCTTAAGTGAGCCTTTTGATTCTGCTAGATTTAGCACTGACAAAAACTGATTGGCAAAACTCATGTCCATGACCTCGGAAGGATGACCGTCGGCAGCCACAAGGTTTACCAGACGGCCTTCTCCTATAAGATATACTTTTTTGTGATCCAGGTCATACTGTGTTATGCTCTCATTGATTTGAACTTTGTTTACAGATTGTCGCTCTAATTCTGAGACGGCTATTTCTACATTGAAATGACCTGCATTTGCTAAAATCGCTCCGTCCTTTAGTTCGTTAATTACTTCGCTTCCTATTACATCTTTGCAACCAGTAGTTGTAATGAAAAGATCTCCAAATACTGATGCGTGTTTCATAGTTGTAACGCTAAACCCATCTAATTTAGCTTTTAATGCCGAGATTGGGTCAACTTCTGTAACGGTGACGTTGGCGCCAAGCCCTGCAGCCTTTTTCGAAATACCTTTTCCCACATGTCCATATCCCGCAACAATAACATTTTTTCCAGAAAATAGAATATTTGTGGCGCGAATAATACCGTCTAGGGCCGACTGTCCTGTTCCGTAGACATTGTCAAAGTCATGTTTCGTCTCTGCGTCATTGACTGCGATTATAGGATACATTAACTTGCCTAATTTTTCAAGCGCCCTCAATCTTATTACACCTGTTGTGGTCTCTTCAGTTCCGCCGTACAATGCGGATTTGAAATCGCCTATTGATTTATGGATCTCGATAGTTAAGTCAGCCCCGTCATCTATCGTGACATTAGGTTTGATTTCCATTGCACTACTTATGTCTTTATAATACTCACTCGTAGAGACGCCTTTACTTGCGTAAACTGATACTCCTTCGTCAACGGCGATCGAAGCGGCTACATCATCCTGCGTGCTCAGTGGATTACAACCACACCAAGATAATTCTGCTCCCGTAGATTTCAAGGTTCTAATTAATACTCCGGTCTCCTTAGTTACATGCAAGCAACCACTAACGCGTACACCTTCAAGAGGTTTTTTATCACGATATTTATCTCTGAGTGATACTAAAACAGGCATATGTTCTTCTGCCCAGTCGATCTTTTTCTTTCCTTTGTGGGCAAGAGATTCATCCTTAATTCTATAGTGAACCATTGTGTGATTCAAGGCTTAATCAGCCCATATATTATTTTATTCGATCGGATGGTGATCTAAATAGCCTAATGATTCCTTATTACCATGTAATCTCTACAGGTTAAGATCATAATTTTTTTTATAATCACTCGATTTTCCAAGATCTCTGTTCAAAGTAACAACGACAGATACTATAAAATGTATTTGAATAAGAGCTAGAAGCCAACTAAGTCATCGCATCAACGCATTAATGCATCATGGGTTCAATATTGAATCGTTAGTTCCGGAGGTTATTTATTAAATACTGATCCGGCTCGTACACAGAACCATACTCTTGGGCCAGACCTCTCAAGGTTTTTACTATTGATTCAATTCCATAGCTTTTAACTGTTCCAAAGAGTTCTGATTTAAGTCCCATTCCAAGCTTTAATGCTTTCTCAAGATCGGTTTCGTCACAAGCACCATTGGATATTAACCAACCTGCATTATTAGCTGCAAAGGCTACCAATTTAATAGGATCATATTGCTGGATGTCACTGGTGGGTACGTTGATTCGCTCATACTGTTCATTTTTGTACTCGTAGAATCCGGAACCCGACTTTTGGCCATACTTTCCTTCTTCAAATAATTTCTGTATTATAGGATGGGGATTTACAACACGCTTGTCCCTAGAGTACATCTCCATTGTTGCCTTATAAATTACATCCAAGCCCGTATAGTCGGCAAGCTCAAAAATTCCCATAGGAAATTTCATCTTTTCCTTGACTGCGGAATCAATAGCAATCAAACTAGTATGGTCTCTCTCCAAGCAGTAGGCCGCTTCGTGAACTAGTGGTATAAAGATTCGATTGATTATGAAGCCAGCGACGTCCTTACGACATAGAATAGGCTGCTTTCCGAGCGAGCGTATGAAACTCATAGCATTATCAACAATATTTGTTTTAGTCTCCTTGCCTGGTATTACCTCTACTAATTGCATCAATTGTGGAGGATTAAAGAAGTGGAGTCCTATGAACCTGTCCGGCCTAGAGGTAAGCGAAGCAATTTCTGTGATTGGCAACGTACTTGTATTTGATGCGTAAAGAGTCTTGGACTCAGCAAACTCATCGATCCCTTCATAAACTTTTTTCTTTAGGACCAAATCCTCAGGAACTGCCTCGATAACGAGATCTGAATTGTGCAATCCTTCCTTCAGATCGGTTGTTAATTGAATGCGTCCAAGTATGTTTTGCATTTCCATCTCGGAAATTTTCTGTTTCTGAAATAATTTTTCAAGAGACCATTTTATCTTTGCAATAGCCGAATCCAGAAATCTTTGTTCGACGTCCCTTAACGATATACTGTACCCAGCCATTGCAGACACCTGAGCAATCCCATGACCCATAGTACCGGAACCAATGACTGTTATTTTCCTAATGCTAGACAATGTTAGTCAGATATTTTTGTCCGCACTATAATTTTACTCTTTTTTAATAGGTACACTTAAAATCACGCTAAGTAATTAAACACGCATTGGATGTTGAGCGGTTCACTGCAGACGTAACTAACTTATCAGAGAGATTGATTTCTGGATGTTCACCAGACCATATTCAAAGGTTAAATTTCGTGAGGGAAAGACTGATTGCACTCTATAAGAAAAATATTGTCAAGATTAATCATTCTGTCATGGAATTGATCTGCGCAATGCATCTAATAAGATATGGATATCGCGTAGATGTTGAGAAGCAATTGACTGACACGCTTGTTTGTGATGTCTTTGCTACAAAAGGCGACGGACAGGTAATAATAGAAATCGAAACTGGCTTCATGCCTCCCGAGCATGCGTTAGATCCTTTCTCCTACTACGTTTCTAGAATTGTCAGCAAAATTTCTCGGTACAGTAAACATGCAACTGAATTTATTATGGCAACACCCGGCGTAAACCTACTGCCAATTCCAGTCCTTTTTTCTGCGCCCCCAACATATAGAAATTCTCACGCGGTAAGACAGCTAAAGTCATTGTGTGACCAATATTACAAATCCCCACAGCTTGAGATTCAGGAGATAGTAAACGCGAGACTACATAGGATATATGTCATTAACGTAGACGAAGGCAAAGTCATAGAGACTGATATAGATTCGTATTTTAAAATAATAGCACCTTTGATAGCACTAGCAGGTTTTAGATCTATATATTAAGAAGAGAATACGATACGCATTGAGATGTCGATATTAGGCCAGGGCCCTCCAGGTTAAACTATCACTCCAATTGTGCTGAGTTGTCAATTCTACGTCAGGTTTAGTTCCCCACTGTGTCGAGGGCAATTATCACTAAAATATTCATGGTAAGATACTGGACTTACATTTAGCCAGAGCAAGTTTCTAATATAGTTTAGCAAATTCCATATTATCTATATAATTAAAGCGGAGGTATGAGTACACCAAGAAAGACATTATACATATCAATTGGCATAGGTCTTTTAATATTAGTGTCGACAAGTACCTCAGTAACACGATTCGTGTTTGCACAGGACAAGACGCCGGTGGATAACTCCCATTCAACCACTGGTGTATCCAAGAAAGTTCTAAAAGAATTATCGAGTTGCCAATCTAAGGCGGCAAAGGACGGCGAACTTACCGAAACGGAGTTAGCTAGTTGCTATAATGATTCTTTTCCAAGTTCTGAACCAGCTTCAAATACAACAACTTTACAACCAGCTTCAAATACAACAACTTCACAACCAGCTTCTGAACCACAGTCAAATACAATTCCTGCATCTGGGCCCAACCAAATAGCTCCTATGAATATGTCTGGTAGTAATGATCTTCCAATAAGCAAAGGAACGATAGATGAAATCGTTAAGAATCGTTTTGGACTAAATCCGTAAGCCTTGCTGCTTGTTTACTGGGAGCAGGACGGATCGGCACATAAACATTACCACATTATTTTTTAGGATTACCCCTAAAGAACTGAACTATATCAATATTATTAATCTTAAATGAGTCGGTATATTAATAATGATTCGTGAGGCTTGAGATAATGCTACTTAATCAAGACGATCCGTCAAAATGCACAGCCTTAAAACTAGTCAAATTCAGGCTTGCGATACAAGTTAGAACGTTCCATAGGCAAAGCATAGTACTTAATCCATTTTCAGACATTTTACTGTCAGCCGGTGATAGATCTACCTCAGAATCAATCTGTGCAGTAGATTGTTCCTGGGAAAAAATTCACCATATCGCCGAGAAACAAACTGCATTTCGTTTCAGAAACAACAGGCGGTTACCGTTCTTGCTGGCTGGAAATCCCACTAACTATTCTAAAGTCGGAAAATTATCTACAGCAGAAGCGCTGGCTGGAAGCACCTATATACTCGGAAACAAGAGTTTATCTATCGAACTTATGAGCAAATTCAAATGGGGTCACACCTTTCTTGAACTCAATGCTGAACCATTAGAGGAATATTCTCATGCAACCAATCAAGAGGAAGTCATGAGAGTTGAACGAGATTACTTTGGATAAGAATATTCAAATATAGCTTGTTGAACATTTTGAATTTAGGTGAGCTAGTGAGCGAGTCACTTCAAAGAGAGGAAACTCCTCCCTCATCGCAGGCACTCGATTTAGCGATAATTAGCTGGAGACAGCTGGCTACGGAATAGAAAAGAAATCTAGGTATGACCGTGTCCTGATGATGGTGAATAATCTGAAGATTGTACACTAGAATGAAACTGCCGACCCGAGTGGAGCAAGGCCAAATAGAGGGCTAATATTCCTGCATTACCTCAGGTTGGCCGCTCAGCGAAATCTCGCTTAAAACAAAAGGAGGGTTACTGCTAGCACACCACTGCTTTATACGATTTGAGCATGCGGACAATGTATGCCCTGAATCGAACGAAGCTTGGGATGTAACTTCAAAATACCAGTTGAATTTAATTCACACCCCAGAATGCCTCCTATTTAGCCTTCATAAATTATTAAATAATCGAGATTTAGATACTCCTCAATTAATTGAGCGTTTACAGTTTTCCTCCTTCGACAATTTCCAATGAGATCTCGCAGGAGTTTGGCTATAAAGAATGGATGGTATGTAGGTTTTTACAGTTTATCCCAAAATTGGAAGACTGTTTGGGAGCTATGGAAAAAGAGCCACCTAAATACATTCGGATCAACACTTTGAAAATAACCAAAAGTGAGCTAATTCAGAAACTAATACAAAAGGATATAATGTACGAAGACACGATCTTGGATGAAGTTCTACTAATCAAAAGCTCCCGCTACCCGATAGGCGCAACGACAGAATACCTTCGAGGATATTACTATATTCAAGATCTTTCCTCCTGCCTCGCAGTCGATGAGTTGGACGTGTTACCAAACCAGTTGAATTTGGATATGGCTTCTGCTCCTGGAGGCAAAACAACATACATTTCACAGAAAATGCAAAATTCGGGATGCGTCATAGCATTGGAACCAAGTATAAAGAGGATAAATGCTTTGAGATTTAACCTATTACGATGTGGTGTCAGAAACTCATGTATTTATGCACTCAGCGGGGCGCACGCCGGTAAGCTGGGATTAAAGTTCGATCGGATTCTCCTTGACGCGCCATGTAGTGGCGAAGGTATAATCGCAAAAGATCCCACTATAAAGACCAGATTGGTGCCTCAGCAGATAGCAAATTGTGTGCATAGACAAATCGAATTACTTCAGTGCGCTATCAATATCGTCAAACCTGGCGGCCTAATAGTTTATTCTACTTGCACCTTTGCCCCTGAAGAAAACGAATTAGTGATCAACAAACTGCTAAGCATGAACAATAAGATCAAAATTGAACCGCAAAAATATGGAGAGCCCGGCTTAACGAAGTACGGCGACTTGATACTGGATCAACGTCTAACCAATACACGTCGATTCTATCCCCATCTCCATAACACTTCTGGCTTCTTTATTGCGAAAATTCGTGTAATTAGTGGTGAATAAACCTGTACCGGAATCCTACTCGAAGAGAACTAACAGTGCTCAGGAGGACTTATGATAGGTTAGGTTGTTTCGAATACTTCGAAGGGAACGATAAATGTATACTAATTAAGGAACAATCGAAGACCAAAGTAAGGGAGGTCTATTTGACATCGAAAAGTGCAGGCGAAATAGCGCTATCAATATGCCCAACACATGCGGGCATAATGATTGGTCGTCTTGGAAAACGACTTGTTCCTTCTCTGCAAGGAGCTGAAATTATCTACCAATTAGGCCGCAAGTACCCATTTATAACCGTCAATGAGATGGGGGAAAAATTAGTACTATATGGGAGAGATGTATTTGGACAATCGATTACCGATGCAAGTCCCAATATCAAAGCCAGCCAAAATCTAGTAATCATAAACAGTAGACAAGAAACCCTTGCAATTGGTCTGGCGAAGGTTCCAAGCCAGCATATATTCAAGGAGGGCTCTGTCACCGTCATAAACGTACTTGATATTGGATACTACCTAAGATTTCAAGGAAAGGAATTAAGGTAACTGCTCCTAGTAATCTTTGGTTGTTCAAACTTGAATTCCAACCAAAGTTTTTTATTTCCTTGCCTTGAGGAGAACAAAAACGGCCACGGCCCCCATCATCCCACCTAATACAAGCAGCACCTGGATAGGAAATCCACCTGTCGCCGTAACCGTCCCTTCCGGTGCTTTATCTGAAACAAACGCCAGTTCGCTATTTCCAGACTTACGAATATTAGAAAATCCAGTAATCTGAATTTGAGCACTAGGTGGAGGAGTACTCGCATGAACCCCTACAGGAGAGCCGTTAATATTGGCTGTGGTATCGGACACTTTTTCTGTCATAGTCCCTTCTCTGAAACTACTCTCTCCTAATGAATAAATAGAGACAGCACGAGCACCTCCGACCTCTTTGAAGCCCGCAGCACCGGCCTGACTTCCAGTTGGATCAAACAAGAAATGCCATGAATCCATAGATTTTGCTACATCTTGAAAATCCAACAATGGGGTTTTCATAGCCGAAGATGAGGCCGAAGCAAGGAATTTTTTGGCTAAATCTGGATGCGTAGCTTGCAAAAGCCCGATTGGATAGTTGATACTCATATTTCCATATTTGGGCACATTAACTACCAAGGGTTCATCTATTACAAACCCACGCCAATCCAAATCGACAACAGTACCCTGACTGCTTTTGTCGAGTACAAAGTTACTGATGGTGGGTTTGATATTCACCTTATAAGATAGTGTCGCGCTGTCCGCGTCACCACGTATCTGGCCAGTATACACTAAAGAAGCATTAGTAAATCTCACTGGACTTTTTTTCTGTGAAGCAATATCACTATTTATAATAGATACAATCCTTGCCATGGCAGGATCAGAAGAATTTAGTGTAAACCGAACGTTTTCCGTTTTTCCAGCGAGTTGCTTAGAAATCGTACTACCGGGATCGTATTTAAGATCAATAAATCTTACTCCAACTAAATCCCCTTTGGCAGAGTTCTCACTGGGAATTAATAATGTTGTCATCTGCACACCTTTTACATAAGAAACAGCACCTCCCAACAAAACAAATACGATAAACGCATATGAAGAGAATGTTACAGCCTTCACATCAAAACTCTCATGTGTCCTGTTTATAATCTTTGTTGCGACCATACTCCTTCTAGCATTAATAATTCTTTCGGATGTCTATATCCGAAGTGATACTGCGTCTATTTCTAACCGATCAGCGGGGAAAAATTTTTTGATTGATTGTGTGGAAGAGGGATCCTAACGGCTCAGTAAAGGTCATTTAGAGCTCATTTTACTTCAAAGGGTTCCAACTATGGGACTTCGAAAGTTATACATTATGCATATACAATAGAAATCCAAACTTGATAGCAGTAATAGCGGGAGGAACCGGCTCTATAAAACTAATTCGAGGGCTGGCTAGGTCAGTCAAAGATCTGGTAGTGATATCAAATGTGGCTGACAATATTTGGTTGCACGGATTGTACGTTTGTCCAGATTTGGACACCGTTCTCTATGGCCTTGGTAATATCTTGGATATAGCTAATGGATGGGGAATAAAGCAGGATTCTTATTCGTTTCTAAAGCAGCTAGCCATCCTCGGTGCACCTACTTGGTTTAAGCTAGGTGATAAAGACTTGGCAACCCATGTGCTCAGGACTAAATTGCTAAAGGAAGGTAAGAATCTTACGCAGATAACTGAACTTCTTAGGCGAAAATTTAAGGTTTTACCAAGAATTATTCCTGCTTCGAATGATCATATGGAAACAAGGTTAATGACTAATCGTGGTGATTTGCATATTCAGGAATTCTGGGTAAGAGAAAAGGGAAGGCCAACAATTCGATCTATACGCTATAGTGGATGTAGGAATGTCAAAGTAAATCCCATCGCAATCGATGCTCTACAAAAGTCACGAGCGATAGTCATCGCTCCGGCTAATCCGATCAGCAGTATTGGACCGATGTTGTCATTAAAGGAATTTAGAAGTAAACTTAGATCAATGAGGGAAAAAATAGTAGCTATATCTCCTATTATTGGTAACAGAGTAATTTCCGGACCGGCCGAGAAATACATGAAATGTATGAATGTAGAGGTCTCGCCACTTGGAGTTGCAAAGCACTACAGAACCATATTGGGTAAATTCATTATTTCTGAAAGTGATGGCCAAATAGTCGAAAAGATATCTAAGTTCAATATTTGCGTCCATCGTACAAACATCATTATGAAAAGCAGAAAGGAGGAAAATTCGCTTGCTAATTATATTTTAACGTATTGTTTACAGCATTGAATGATAAAATTTTTGCAATTGTGCCTGTCAAACGGTTTGAAACGAGCAAATCTAGACTAAAATTATTTTTAACCGTAGAATCTCGCATAAGATTAACAGAATTACTCCTAATTGATACGGTTTCGACTTTAAATAATTCTAAATCGGTTGATACTGTAATTATAGTCTCCGGAGATGAGCGGGCAAAGTTAATTAGCACTAGAATGGGCGCTAAATTCTTGAAGGAAGATGTTGATTCAGGGGTCGATCAAGCGGTAACTACAGGTGATGATTTTAGTAACAAGAATGGTGCAGATGCGACCATCATAGTCCCACATGATCTGCCTCTTCTCCAGCCGTCACAGATCGACATGATCTCTAGATTGGGCGAATCTTGCGATAAGTGCATTGGAATCTGTCCCTCGTTAAGACATGATGGGACAAACCTGCTTTTACGGAAACCAATTGACGTGATAAAGACACATTATGATGACGATAGTTATACTAAACATATCGAAGAAGCACTCGACGCTAAGGCGTCCATTTTTGTGCTGTTATCTGATAACACAATGATAGATATCGACACGAAACGTGATATCGAAGTGCTAGCCAAGTACGAGTCCAAAACGAGTGCTGCCTTAAATTATGTAAAGCAAGCGACAACAGGATCTCGTATCTTCATTTAACCTGTTGGCTATTAAAGTCCTATTTACACATACAAATATTGATCCTTCAAACAGATTTACCACTAACCATGAGCATCAGGTACGTTAAAAAAAATTATCTTAATTTGACCATGGTTTTTAATCATATGACAAATCAGCGCTTGTTATTGTATCCGACCTTTGTTTAGCCAATCTGAACTGAAGATTATCATAACTAATTTCGTATAAACTTGGAGCTATCTTTGATTCTACTTCTAGGACGAAATATCCACAACGTTGGGAGTACTTAAGTTGGAGCATATCTATCCCTAAAATATGCACAAGAGTTTACTTATGCCAATATACTCCTTTGAGCGCGGCGTTAATGAGAGCTCAAGACTATTGGGACTAAAGGGAAAAGGTCTGGTTCAAATGTCTGCCATGAAATTGCCCGTCCCGCAGGGGTTTATAATTACAACCGAGGTATGTGAAAAGTTCTTCGAAGCAGGCTTGCGTTTGCCTGACGGTCTTATGAGTGAAGTTAAGATGGCGATAAAAGAATTGGAAGTTCAAGTCGGCCTTAAGTATGGAGATCCAAATGATCCACTATTGGTTTCCGTGCGATCCGGCTCGTCAATATCTATGCCTGGAGTGATGGCTACAATTCTTAATGTTGGCCTAAACCAGGAGAACGTTGTCGGATTAGCATCAAAGAAAAAATCGAAATCCTTTGCCTGGGATTGTTATCGTAGATTTGTTCATATGCTTACCCAAAGCGTACTAGATCTTGACGAAACCGTACTTTTAAAAGTATGCGGAGAGCCCAAAGCTCAAGATGTAAACGGCCTTCAAAATATTGTACAATCTCTTAAGGAGGTATGGAAAATAAAAACAGGAAAAGCTTTCCCAGAAGATCCGTATAAACAACTCGAACTTTCTATAAATGCAGTTTTAAAATCATGGTCTAGTAAGCAAGCAACTGACTATAGGAAGTTTAGCGGTATACCTCCTGAGATGGCAAATGGGACAGCAGTTATTATAATGAGAATGGTATTCGGAAATCTGGGAAGCACGAGCATGTCTGGTATAGCGTTTACAAGAAGTCCTGAATCTGGTGAAAAAAAACTGTATGGAGAGTATCTCATCAATAGCCAGGGAGAAGAATTAGTTTCTGGACGATCAATTCCGTGTTCAATCGAAAAGTTAGCTTCGGAATTTCCAAAGGTTGAAACAAGGCTTAGAGACATTGCCAAAACTCTGGAAGAACAACTCAAGCAACCTCAACAAATAGAGTTTACTGTGGAAGAGAATGATCTATATTTATTGCAGACTAGACCCGCAGAGATGAGCGCAGTCGCAACTGTTAAGTCTTCTGTCGATCTTTGTCACGAAGGCTTAATCGATAAGACTACTGCCATATCTAGGATTGATCCTGTCGCGCTCGAACAGATGATCTACCCGAGTATTGAACAGGAAGCTCACGTTAAACCAATTGCATTAGGTATAGGGGCCTCACCAGGATCTGCTTGTGGAATTGCGGTATTTGATTTGATGAGAGCAAAAGAAATGGCTGGGGTAGGCGAACAAATAATTTTGGTGAGAGATGAAGTACGACCGGAAGATGCTTATGCCTTTATTTTTTCTGCAGGGGTACTTACTCTTAGGGGTGGTAAAACATCCCACGCAATTGTCGTAGCAAGAGGGATGGGAAAGCCATGCGTCGTAGGTTGTTCACAAATATTTAGAGACTTGGAAGGACAGAATCATTCGTTCAGGAGTCAGTACGTCATCAAAGAAGGACAAAAGATCACAATAGATGGTACAACAGGCAAAGTTTACCTAGGAGAAATCAGGAGTACTTCGAGTAAAATTACTAAAGAGCTAATGGAATTACTTCAATGGGCAAATAATGAAAAAAATATAGAAATCCGCGGCAATGCCGATAACCCAGATGATGCCGCCCTTGCTAAGAGATATGGTGCACAAGGCATAGGACTATGTAGAACCGAGACAATGTTTGCCGAGCAAGATATGGGAAATACGTTTAAGAAAATGATTCTAACAGATGATATCAACGAAAGAAAGCTTATGTTACTGGAATTGAATATACATCAGAAATCAGTATTTCTAAATATTCTGAGACAAATGCAAAATCTTCCGGTGGCACTTAGATTACTCGACGCTCCACTACACGAGTTTCTTCCTAGAGAGGAAGATCTCATATCTGAAATCGAGGGCATAATGTCAAGACCCGGTTCTGATATTCAAGTGGGTCATGAAAAGAAACTAGAGCTACAAAGAGTCCGCGAACTGAAAGAATCCAATCCGATGCTGGGGCACCGCGGAGTTAGAGTCGGCATTTCCTATCCAGAAATATATGAATCACAGATTAATGCTATTTGTGAGGCCGCAGCAGAATTAAAGCAAAATGGTATTGCAGTACATCCTCAGATCTTGGTTCCTCAGGTAAGTATGATACAAGAATTGAAAGCTATCAAAGGCATCTTCGAAAATGTAAAGAAAACAGTGGAATCGAAGTACAAACTTAGATTGAACATCGAATTTGGAAGCATGATTGAAGTGGTCCGCTCTTGTCTTATTGCTGATAAAATTTCGACATGTGTGGATTTTATAAGTTTTGGTACCAATGATCTTACCCAAGCTACTTTCAGCTTTAGTAGGGAGGATGCTGAAAGCAAGTTTCTTGCGGCATACATTAATCAGAAGATTATCTCCATTAACCCGTTCCAAACGATTGACGGAGAAGGAGTTGGAATGTTAATGAAATTAGCCACCATGTACACCAGGCAGACAGGAAAGAAAGTCAAGATTGGCATTTGTGGAGAACACGGAGGCGATCCTGCTTCAATCGATTTCTTTAACGAATTAGGACTAGACTATATCAGCACCTCACCAAGACGTATACCCATTGCTATTCTGTCAGCTGCACAATCAAGTATCAGAAAGAGATTGTCTTCCACTGTTAATTCAATAACGTGATTACGAAAGAGACCAATTAACTGGATCGCGAACAAACAGCAAGTAATTACACAAGATGAACAAGGCCTGTTCTTTTAGACTCTTATTTCCTTATACACTTCCCAAACCTTATCGCCTACGTAATGAATATTACAAATTATGCAGCCCCTATTTTTGGGAGTTGCATCGGCGCTACTCTCTAGCGCGATGCCCACGGACAGTGCTTTGAAGTGACTTTCGTCCTTGATCACTACGATAGAATCCTTTTCGAAGAATTGAAAAGTAGTGATACCAGGTCTCATAATATTGGCCCCGTTGCACACGAACTTGACTGCTTTCATATCAACAGTAACGAATGGAAAATGCCGCAAAAGATCCTCACTTCCCACAAATGGGACAAGATGCTCATCAACCCTTACTGCTACAAAGTTCTCAGCTTTTAGTAAAAACTTGTTCTTTTCAGCCTCATATACCTTTAATGTCTTTATTTTTGGAATGCTATTAAATGGCCAGTTAATACGTAGCGAATCAATGATCCTAGATGTTTCTGTCTTGGATAGAACGCTTACCTTCAAATTTGCATTAGCCCGTTAATGCTGAATCCTAAATTGATTTGTTTTTCCACTCTATGTTCTCTTCCTCGTTTCATTGTTATCCGGATCCTCATTCAATCTGCTGGCTATGGGTATATATTCGCACCCCATTGGGCCACAATACTTACCTACATACGATGCCTTTGGTCGATATAGGGCTGGCTTTGGCGCCGCTTCCGCAAATTTTTCTTCTATAACATGAGCGGTCCATCCTGCTGCTCTAGCAATCGAAAAAATTGGAGTATTGAGATCTAAGGGGATGTTCAGACTGTAGTAAAGGGAAGCGCTATAGAGATCAACATTCGCATAGATCGATTGTCCCTTATTCGCAATCATGAATTCTTGAGTTGCCTTTTCGACTTGTTCTGTTATTTCAAACCATTTTGTATTTCGTTCTTTAGAAATTATATGTGACAAAGTCCGAAGGACCTCTGCTCTAGGGTCCGTGGTTCTATACACTGCATGACCCATTCCCATTATTCTACCCCCCTCTTTTAATCTGTTGCGTACCCAATCTCTGGCACTATTAGACTCCCCTATTTCAAGAAGCATTTTCATCACCTGAACATTGGCACCTCCATGAAGTTCTCCTGACAAGGCACCAACAGCACCTGCAATGGCCGCATACATATGCGCCCTGGTTGACGCGATTTCCCTTGCCGCAAAGGTTGAAGCATTAAAGCTATGCTCCGCATGCAAAATTAGCGATATATCAAATATTTTTGCCTCTTCTTTAGTAGGATGTTCTCCGCGGAGTAAATAAAGGAAATTCTCTGAATGGCTACCTTCCTCTAGGGGTTCAAGCACATCCTGCGAATGCCTAATCCTATCCCAAGCGGCTACGATCGTAGGAATCTTACCAATTAGAGTAATTGCTCTTCTTATATTTGCACTCTTTGAGTCTTCTCCCATATTGAGATCATGATCTGGCAGTTCTGATATGGCAGATTGAACAACATCCATAGGGTCGGCTCGTTTTGGCCTATTAACGAGATTTCTGATAATTGGACTTGGTAAGGATCTTGCTTCTATCATACGTTTTGTAAAGTCATCCAACTCGTCCGAATTTGGCAGTTCACCGAATATTAACAGGTATGCAGTTTCTTCGAAGGTGGAATGATTAACTAAATCTAGAATATCATAACCTCTGTAAATTAACTTCCCATTTTCTCCATCGATTGAACTTATCTTTGTATCAGCAACCTCTATGTTCCTAAGGCCTATATTTCTGGCGTCAATCACTATAATCATTATTTCTGTGAATTTGTATATTAAAGTAATGATACGACAGCCACCAGTGTTAATAGTGGGTACAAAAATCTTAGAAGATAACGATGCCAGATGACTTTTAAGGAGGTAAGGAATTCTTGTTACAATAATGGTTTTTGGCAGAGATATAAGACTAAACCGAATAACAAACGAGGGAAAGATGCTCTGCATACCAATGGACCATGGTCTAACGTTAGGACCGATACAAGGCTTGGAAAGTGCACACACCCTTATTTATTCCTGCGAAAACGTAGGACTTACATGTGTTCTCATTAACAAGGGAATAGTCAAGTCAATGCCTAGACCTACTTCTATTGGTCTAATAATCCATTTGTCAGGCAGCACGAGTCTGGGACTTGCGCCCAACAGAAAGATGCTTTTGGGGAGCGTTGAAGAGGCAATACGTCTAGGTGCTGATGCTGTATCTGTTCATATTAACGTTGGCGCAAAAGAGGAGCCGGAAATGCTGCAAAAGCTAGGAACTATATCTGATAAGTGTGATGAATGGAGCGTCCCCCTGGTCGCAATGATGTACGCAAGAGGAGAGAATGTGAAGGATCCAAATGACCCCGAAGTAGTTGCCCACGCAGCGAGAATTGGAGCAGAGGCAGGTGCAGATCTCATTAAAGTAGTATATACAGGAGACGTGTCGTCATTTAGGAAGGTAGTCAAGGGCTGTCCAGTGCCAATAGTTATTGCAGGCGGACCCAAGGTTGACACCGATAAGGAAATTTTAGATATGTGTTATGATGCAATGGAAGCTGGAGCTAGAGGTGTAACATTTGGTAGAAATATATTTCAACACCGTTGTCCTCCAGTAATGGTGCGGGCTTTATATCAGATAATAATGAAGGGTAAACGATCGGACGAGGCGATGAAAATCCTTGACTCGACACATGAATAAGAAAACTTTAGTTATCAAGCCCCGAGTTTCCGAATCAGAGCTTCCAAACTTTCTTTCTAAATTAACTGAAATCGAGGTATTATATGTCGATCCAAGAAAATTGCAGGGAACAAAATTCAAGACAATGTACGAATCTGAAGCTGCTAATATGGTGATTTGTAAATCTAGTACAGAATTAAATAAATCGAGAGGTTCAGGAAAATCAATTGGAATTTATAAAGAGGTAAAAAGCGATGGCGATATAGAAGATATACTACTAGCATCTCAGAAGGGCGCAGATTTTGTTATCGTTGATTCAGTAGATTGGAAAATTATTCCCCTTGAAAATATAATAGCAAGAATACACAAGTCAGAGACAAAAATCTATACAACCGCCAAAAATTCTGAAGAAGTACGAACAATGTTTGGAATTCTAGAGCTCGGGGTCGACGGAGTAATACTTGATACCAACAGTGAGCAAGAAGTAAGTGACTCTAAAAATTATATGGAGAACAGAACATTACCTATTCAAGAAATTAACATCACAGATGTAATCGACGTCGGCGTAGGAGAACGAGTTTGTGTAGATACTACGTCAATACTCGCAACAGGCGAAGGCATGTTGATTGGTAGCAAATCAAACTTCCTATTCTTGGTTCATAACGAATCTATAGGATCGTCTTTTACATCACCGCGACCATTTAGGGTGAATGCTGGAGCAGTACATTGCTACACTCTTACCCCTGAGGGTAAGACGATGTATCTATCGGAACTTGAAGCAGGCTCTGAAATTTTGGCCGTTAATACCAATGGAGCATCTAGACGGGTTATCGTTGGTAGATCAAAAATTGAAACTCGGCCCCTTAGGCTAATCAAAGGTGAGACTGAGGGCATAGTTGGTACTACAATCCTGCAGAATGCAGAAACTATTAGACTTGTGAAATCTAATGGATCAATAGTCTCAGTCACGGAATTGAAAATTGGTGATAGGATCCTGGGGTCGGTAAAGCAAGGCTCAGGCAGACATTTCGGTATAGAAATAGAAGAATATCTGATAGAGAAATGAGATATATGATGTTCTGAGAAAATAATATTTATTTATCTGGATGTTTATTATTTTAAAGTATACGCCATATTGATACACTTACTTCTTAATATCCATGTTACTTCAAGAAAGCCTTCTCAATACCATCACAGTAGGTCATTGCAAATCAGTTCTAGAAAAGATCGCTCCAGAATCTATCCAGCTGACTATCACCTCCCCTCCATACCGAAATGCAATTGATTATGATATGCATGTTTCGAGGAATGGAGGATACTTTCGTGGTAGACTGCGACAGGAAACCTCAGATTACTTATCTGATATGGTGCAGATATTTAACGAAAGCATATTTCGCGTAACTAAAGAGGGTGGATATTGTTGCATAGTTATTGGTAACGAATTAGTAAATGGGACTTTGTTACCTTTGCCTCATATGCTCCTTTCTAGACTCGTTGAACCTTATGGGAAGTGGAATCTACATGAGGAAATTATTTGGCATAAAGTTACGGGCGGAACCAATAGGTATGGATCGTTTGTAATAAATCCCTATCCAAAGTATTACCGAGCCAATATAATGCACGAGTTTATACTGGTCCTCCGTAAAGGAAACGTGAACTCAGGTAGAAACCAAAGAAGAGATGCATTGCCAGCGACTCATGAAGAATGGACTAAGGAAATAGCAAATTCGGTATGGCATATTGCCCCTGTCCCTCCAGGTTACATAAACCATCCGTGTCCGTTCCCCGAGGAGATACCGTATCGATTGATGAAGCTGTATTCTTACAAAGGTGACATAATCCTAGATCCATTCAATGGCAGCGGTCAAACCACCAAGGTCGCCTCACACTTTAAACGGCGATATGTTGGAATGGATATCATCGAAGACTACGTCAAATTAGCTAGAGATAGGTTGAAAGAAGAAGGCCTACATATAAGACCGAATGCTCTCATAGCAAATTGGAGGAAGATTCCTTCTCATTTCGTTCATCGATGACTAATTACGCGGGCATTGTGAACTTATCCCTTCGGATTTATAGGTCACAACAACCAGCATTAATGTCTTTAAATATGGAAAGTCTTTTGCGTCGATTTCTTATTCTATATTATTTAAAATAAAATGTATTTTGGCAAATATTCTATCCAAGATTAATATGATTATCATACAATTCATATAGTGTTCTATATGCCACTCCAAAAATTGGCAGCATTTTTTTGTTGTTTGTGGTGCTTATTTACTTGATGTCTATGCATACGACTAAGTTTAACTTATGCGATCAGCTTTGATGGATTGAGGTCGGTTGTCTGCGATGTCTTTGAACAAGTTAATAATCTAATTCTTTTGTATTATGTGTATTGCCAAAGATATGTGTCTCAATTGCCGCTGAGAACTTAGAGCAGCTTGAAAACGATATTTCAAAAGCTCAAAATTCTGCAGCAGATTTTCTAGAAATTCGATTTGACTTTTTGAGAAGTTCAGATTTTGA
>JBQCDO010000085.1:0-5636 GCA_051961195.1 Nitrososphaeraceae archaeon
TACAACTATGGGATGGTCAAAGACCTGCAATAAACTACCTGTTGCGCGATTTTATGAGGTGGCTCATTAATAAAAAGTTAATGCAGAGGCTAGTAGGTAGTAGAAAGGAAGCCCACCCACAAATTCAACTACGATCTCATGGATAGAAAAACTATTACAAACTCAAATAAATGATCACAAATTTGTTGTATGGCGCATATTAGTACCTTATCCTATATTAGAAAGTGTTCCACTGATGAAGCATCCAATATTATCAGGGGATGGCTAGACTGATGCTGTAGTCTAAGACAACTAGGTTCAGGCCTAACTACATTATTAAACGAATATTAATTCTGCAATTAGGAATGGCTATCTACCGATAAGTAAGTCTGGAGAATCTAAAGGTAGAAACTAAATATTTGTTTAATATATTAACTACATCTTAAGTAGAACTAACTCACATATTCGTAATCTAACTCAGACTATATTAGATCCGGTATAAGTATTTTGCAAAAAGGTATTTCTAATTTTGTTGTGCGACACGCACAAGATATATGACGATGTAATACTCGTATTCGCAGTCATAACGCAGTATCCAATTTGTAGAGATGAATAGCAGAACAAAAATAAAAAAAGGCTAATTGACTCAGCTTAATTTATAGTCATTGTTAGTTTTCAAGACCTGGTGGACAACCATTTTTATTGCCATTATATGGTTTTCCATTAGGAAGCGGTAGCGCGCAATGATGATGGTGCGGAGGACCGGCCTGCACATTAGAGATCGAGGTAGTAATCAATGCCATTGCGACGCCGATAACTGTGAATAGCCCTATCGCAGCTACCAGTCCAACTTTTTGTTATTTGTTGTCTTGTAGGAGACGTTCCAAATGGCATTTTTATTAAACATTTTAGCCGAATTAGCTATTTTTCATTATTTCAAAGTTTCAGAAAAATTCCCACAACCTAGGTCTAACCCTTGTTCGTTTCAAAAACTGAAGATTTTGATGACAATTTCCTTGTAGAAAAACAAATGTAAATTACAACATATACAAAAATGGCAGAATCTATTTGTCTGTCATCGTAACAAGGGGTGGATATCTTAACTTTACAGAGTCTTAAAAGTCATGGCAGCAGATTTACTTGCTTACAGACTTTTCAATAGCTAATCCAAGGGGGATAACGGTGCTGGCATTTATTTTCATCGTGAGTTCTACATTGAATTCGAACATTGCTTACCGTGTCCGTATTATGTCTATTTAATACTAAAACAAGTGTAGAAAGATTCAATTCTTCGAATAGACTAGTCTTGTGGACGGTCTCTTCCTTTGATAAACCGTCATATGCCGTGGAAGAGGACGTTCAATGCTTTCGCTGTATCGGCTTAACTTAATAGGACTGATCCAAAGTAGTAAGGTTATATAGAGTTATATAATATGGGGTCTAAAATTGAGAGATACAAGACAATGTTACTTACACCAGCTAAGAACCATTCTCCTTACCCGATTTTAGATAATGTGGTTAGTTCATTTCGTCATTCTTATAGTAACAATGCTGATCGTCATCAGCAGCAATATCTTTCAGAGTCTTCATTTCTTACCGATCCTAATTACCTACAAAATGAGGGATCGCGTTTAGATACCATCATAGAAACAGAAACAAAAGAACAACCAAAATCTCCATTTATTAAAAGGATACTTCTTGTAGATGATGATCCTGATATTGCGTTAACTTTCAAAGCAGGTTTAGATGGCTATTATTATGGCGACGGTGACAAGAAGAAAAAATTTGAAGTATACGTATATAACGATCCTTTATTAGTGTTAAAAGAATTCAAACTACATTATTACGATCTTCTTTTAACTGATATTTATATGCCAAACATGAATGGCTTTTAGCTATGTGAAAAGATATTAGAATTAGATGTTAACATGAGAGTATGTTTTATGTCTGCATTGGAAGTAAATATTCGAGCACTAAGAGAAGTATATCGTAATGTAGGCTTTGTTTTATTGAAAAGCCAGTGTCGATAAAATATTTAATTGAAATTTTAGCAACAGAGTTGGATTAGTTGATAGGGTAACTATTTGCATAATATTTTGATTCAAAGGGATGTTAGGGAATTTAAGGATCTAATTCGTGAGCTACGTCAAATTTCTGTAGAACACCACGTTGTAGAGAATGCTTGGTCTATCTAGGTTTTAGAATTTTATTGAGTAAAATCTGGTTAGCTCCAATAAATAAACAATATTTATTATTAATCAAAATAACTGTCTACCAGAATAAAAATATGAACCATTAATAATTTATCTATATGTTTGAACATTCAATCGATCCAGCTTTAGAGTTTGTTATAACTCTATCTCCACCTGAGACAGCTTGGCATTATATATCATATTTGACAGCCGACAAGACCATAAAAGATTGCATGTATAGTCCAGCGATTTAATGAATTCAGTATGTAGGATCAAATCTGAAAGAAAGTAAAAAATCAATGGTAAATGAAAATGTCAAAGAGAATCATTATAGTCGATGATGAGGCTGACATCAATACTGCATTACGTGAGATATTCGAATCAAATGGTTTTACTGTTGATTCATTTGATAATCCTCACGATGCTTTAGAGAACTTCAAACCACATTTTTACGATCTATTAATTCTTGACATAAAGATGCCAGAGATGAATGGTTTTTCCTTTTATAGAGAGATTAAAAAACTTGATGAGAAGATGAAAGTGTGCATTCTTACAGCTGCAGAAATTAACTATGGAGAATATTCAAATATTCTTTCTTCACTACCAGACAACTGTATAATTCAAAAGCCTGTGGCAAATGAAGATCTATTGAAAATTATAAACGAAGTAATGGAATGTGATCATAAATAATATTACCAAAAAACATAGTCCAAAAGATGTCGCTTTATATAGTAATGTGATGGTAAGTCATAGCTAATTAAACTACACATTAAATGATTAATTTCAAAAAATCTGGTTGACTAGTTTGTCTTGGATTACCAGGTAATGCTTCGCCTTCTGTCTCCGAGACTCTAAAGTCATCGTTCCATGTTACTTCTGACAAATCCAACATTTTCCGGAATGTGTTAGCAGTTGCGGGACCAAGTCCAGCATAATGATTATTTGCTGCTACTATTGCTAGGTTTAGTCTATCTCCTGTTCTTCTTCTCTGTCTCTCTTCAGAAATGCAGCCCTTTTTTCATCTCTGCAACTCTATCTATCTTTCTGTATTTTGCCAAAATCTATTATGCTGGCTTTGGATCAAAGACTGCCGATATATTCAGAAAGATATTGGCTTTCCTTCAATAGATTGGCACGAAGTTAAGAGGAAATATGATAGGCTAGTTCGAACAGATAATACTACTACCATTCCCACAGGGCAAAGATTATTTTCTGATTATCTGTACACAATTAAATGACCTTTCCATTCCCTATACGTCGAAACGATCCTTTAATTGAGATTCCTTTACTTCCTGTTGCCAATTATGAATCAAAGTAACTTCAACTGTTTTTACTTCTTGGCTAATAGATGACTTCCGATTGTTTAACACAAATGCATATGCATCGCTTATAATAGGCCTAAAGACATCATTAATTTTTAGTCCACTTCTGTCATAATATGGTTTAATTTTAGAACTTCTAATATCATTATTTTCTTTCCATCCTGGGATGTCTTTTCTACTAACAATTAGAACCTGTATTTCGTCATAAGAATTCTTTACCTCTATGTCAAAGGCAAGTCTATAGTCAAACATGAGTATGAGATTTACACCAAAATATAATACTTCATAGCCATGGGAATTTCCGGCAGGTATGTTAAATTCATTGATGTTTCTCATAACATGTGGAAGGACTTTCATTCTCACATAAAGAATCAAGTTAATGGTTAATTTGATTGTCTTGATAGCTCATTATAGTGCATCGAGAAGACTTTGGCCCTTTTATGACTGGGTACATTTCAAAGGTTGTATCAATGATGCCGAAGTAACAATTACTGCTAAGTTCGCTTACATACAAGATTGAATGGAAGACTATCCTTATCTTATCAAGTACATTCCAACTCCTTTTTAATTTGACTGAGCTTTCTGTGAACCATTCGACGTCGTAAAAGTGATCTATGCTTAATTCATTTTTTATTGCTGCTTGTTCGCCATTTCGAGTGAAAATAAATAAAAGATATTATTAACTACTAATCATGCAGGAAAGGATCTCATTATTATGATTTTGAATAATAAAGTACGGCAAGCCTTGACAGCAGGCAATCTCGCTCATCTTGTGACTCTGAATAAGGATGGCAGTCCTCAGGTCTCTATCGTCTGGGTTGGTCTTGAGGGCGATGAAATTGTCTGTGCTCATCTGAATCTCTACAAAAAATTGAAGAATATTCAGCGCGATGCTCGGGTCGCACTCTCAATGGTGACTGGTGGGAAGACTAATGAACTAGATAATTATCTCGTGATCAATGGTCGTGCCAGAATTACCGAGGGTGGTGCACCCGAATTAGTAAACCGACTAGCCCAGATCTATATCTCCCCAGGCAGAAAGTACGTTCCTGATGAAGCACCAGGGGGATATATTACCCACATTACTGTTGAACATATTCACGGCATCGGACCATGGGATGAGTGATTTAGACCTGTTTGACTAGCGCGACCTAATCGGAGTAGAAAAATCTTCTAGTCTCTTTAAGACCCTAAATACGCTATATAAAAGCAGTCAACAGAGTACCACTAGAAAAGTAAAGCACAGACAACATATAAATATAGATATGAGTGGCTCGGCTCTGTAGAAATCATGTATCGAACACCATTAGAGCTTTGTAGGAGCATAATCCACTATGGTTGTTGAAGGAATCCAGATATGTTAGATTGGCAAATACTATGTACCGGGTTCTAAGAAGTTCAAGGATACCTCTGTTTCTTCACCGAAAGAGCAATCATGTATTTACAATGTGGCAGCATTGATATTGCTCACAATAAGACAGTATGAAGGTAAGAGTTATAGGATGTTTGTCGAATGGCTGGTTGAAGCACATTACCTTAGATTGTACCTACAATTGTCACGTATTCCTCATTTTACAACATTGCAAAAGTTTACAGATAGAATTAATAATTCATTGCTTGAAAAGATAATTTCATCATTCATTATAATTAGCGGTACCAAGCATATCTTTGTGGGAATAGATTCGACCGGATTTAAGATAACTCATGCTTCACAATATTATACTGAAAGAACAGGATTAAGAAGAAAATATGCGAAATTATCTATTGGGGCTGACGTACTACAACAGATTATCTGTAACATAAGGATAAGACGAGCTCCTACAAGGCATGATAATATAGATTTTAGACCAATTATAACAAGGACGTCAAATATACTTCCATTATCTGTGGTGATAGCCGATAAGGGTTATGATAGTGAGGATCATCATCTTTTAGTAAGAGAGGATTTGCATGCATTAAGTATAATCCCAGCTAGATATGAACATGTACCGATATGGAGAACACATGGTAGGCATAGGAAGCAGATGAAACGTGGTTACTCCAAAGTGTTGTACAATCAACGAAACAAGGATGAGACCATTGTCTCGGTCATAAAACGACTATTCGGAGAGCATCTGATGTCTAGATCGATTAGAACACAGAA
>JBQCDO010000086.1:0-2789 GCA_051961195.1 Nitrososphaeraceae archaeon
CTTTGCTCTGTTTTTATGTTCATTCTTTATTGTCTGCAATAGTTGATCATATGATGTCTTTTTATTCTGATTTTGACTAACATTCATTGCTGTCATTATCAAACAGCTTTGTGCGGCCGCACATAAAATAAAAAAATAGTAATTTTATTTTTTTATTTTAGCTATATGATGTCTAAAATCCTATTACTTCGTTTAGAGTTGACTTAAAGGAATCTTGCTCAGAAATTGAAGTGGCAAGATGGTTGATCAGTAATATGATGAATATCAACTAGTACTACTGAATGACTTGATGATTTTACCCCATCTACGATTAAAAAACTCTTAATAGATGCTATATCTGTGTCCTATCTCCAAACTAATGTGAACTATAAGTAGATCCTCTCCGATAATCGGATAAAATAACACTTTAAAATTAGAGTAAATGTGGTGTCAAGTTCATATCATATTCTTGTCTCTATATTTTTACTACTCTAGTACTGTATATAGTTAGCATGTTGATAACTCGTTGAGCCTGTGCAATATTATTGTCTGCCAATCTGGCAATTCTTACACATTCTCTAATATTTGAGCTCAATTTATCGAATACTAATTCTGCTATAAATCTAGCCAGATCTTTGTCGATTCTCTCATCTCTATTCAAGACATTAATTGCGATTTCTACAAATTCCTCTTTAGTATAAGGTTTAAGATGAATGACTGTAAACCTTGTTAATAATGGAGCTATCAATATATCTGCCTTATTAGCACTAGAAAAAACCCATGTCTTTAATTGAGTCATTCTTTGCTTTCGATGCTTTAATTCAGATAGCAATCTAGATTCCATTAGACCCAGTAAACTGGCATGATCTCTTTTACTCATCTATCTGGCTAATATGGACGCTGTGAATAAAACTTCCTTAGTTTATGAGTGTCATATAAAAACCATTCAGCTATCCACTCGTTATAATTCTTGAATGCAACCTTATTTGGAAAATGATCTTTAGTAATTCTGATTATTGCATGAGCAGCTTTCATTCCAGACATAATTCCCTTTAGTACTCCATGTGAAGAGGCAGGATCCAACACAGCTGCTGCGTCGCCCACTATGAAGTAACCTGAGCCGCCTGGTAGAACTACTCGTCTCCATGTAACGTCAGCACCATGGATGGATTTAATCGGCTTGAGTCCGCTTTTCGTTTTTCGCGTTTTTCAGTCTCGAAAATTATGAAATCATGAAAGAGCATTATCATTCCGGTATATATGTTAGAATGACATCATAGGGATCTGTAAAGTAAAGATATTTTCTCTTTGTTATAGTGATATGCTGCTTCACAAATTACTGGCTTACTAAACTGAGATATTTCAAATTTGATTCACTGACTATTGTCGGCGCATTTTTAATGCAAATTGAATAGATAGATTACAGATGTTATTATGATTCATTTCTTTCAGATTTATCCAATAATCGAAAATCTCTACTGAATGGTTAGTTTATTGTTACCATAAATTCTCATGATGAAGGGCAGCATACTAGAATGAGGACTAAACCAAGGTAACGAATTTCAGTCTAGAAGATGGGTGAGGGTAGAATGAACTATGATATTAGATATCACATTTAGAATCAATGTTATTTTGATCCTCTTAGTTCCAATTTTTGGTAGTATTGACAGTGAGGTAATTGTTAAACTAGAATTTGATTTAGTAAAAATTTCTGAAGCTTCGTCTTATCCTCATATGAATGATCAGTTAAACTCCCATTTTGTATATCTGCATTTTGTCTTTATATCTGAGGTGTATTTAGAAATATTAAGTGGTTTCTACTTTATGAAATATTTCTGTTTTAAGTTTTTTGTCCAAGCAGATTTCTGTTGTTTTATACATATTTAACCCAACGTTCTCACGTCATAGCATTGAATGATATTGTTAGTATTTAATGCTTTTTCAATCATTCGATGGCTTCACCAATGGTAGACTAAAGTAAAAAGTTGCCCCCTTTTCATTAGGATTATTCTCAGCCCATATTTTGCCACCATGTGCCTCAATAATGTTTTTCGAAATAAATAATCCTAAACCGGTACCTCCAAATTCAGACTTTGTAGCAAATTTTGTAAACAATCTTGGCAATATATTAGGATCTATACCTTGACCATTATCCTTTACACTGATAACAACCTGCCTCTTATCGTTGCTCTCTACTGATAAAGATATAGTACCTTCCTTTGTAAATTTAAGGGCATTACTAAGTAGGTTATCGATTACTTGCATTATTCTTACTTTGTCTGCTTCTATAAGGATTGCTGGAGTATTATTTTGATTTATTATCTGTTTATGCAGTAGTTGTTCTTGTTGTTGTTGTCGACCCGCTACTCCTCCTCCATCTCGCGTTGTCTCTTCGTCTTTGTTAATTCCACATACTATCTCTACATTCAAATTTGAACTTCTAATGTGATTTCGGTAGTCATCAATAGTATTGATTATTACTCTTTGTAGATCGAATCGTTCCTTGTTGAGTGTTAACAATCCACTCTCAATTCGAGTAATATCTAATATGACTTGGGATAGTTTCTGTAGTCTTTTTGCGTTTCTGATTATCACATCCAAGATAGTCTCCTGTTGAGAATGCTGAGACTGTCCTTCTATGTTTTTTGAACGCAGAATCTCAGATAACCCAATTATTGGTTGCATTGGAGTACGTAAGTCATGCGCAGCTATATTGATAAACTCTTGCTGTGCCTTCTCACGCATCTTTAGCTGCTCATTTGACACTGACAACTGTTTATTTGTAGTTTCAAGCTCAATGTTTGCTTCTT
>JBQCDO010000087.1:0-14195 GCA_051961195.1 Nitrososphaeraceae archaeon
TTGTCTTCTCTGTTGTCGGTGTTGTTGATGATGTAGTTAATGCTGTTGCATTTGAAACCTTTGTTGTTGGTGTTGTTGATGTCTTATTATTACTAAGACTATTAGCATTGCTAGTATTACTAGCAGAGGAAGAGGAAGAAGAGGAGCTATTTGTAGCAGCAGCTCCACTAATGTTTCCTTGTTGCTGCTGTTGTTGTTCTGGATGCTGTTGTAATTGCTTTTGTCTTGCCTCTGCTATCTTTATGATATCATCCTTATTTATCAAATAATGCAGGACCAGTGCATTTGGATAAGAGAATGGATCTATGGCCAATGATCTTCCTGTTATAGGAATACCATTAACTGTAGCATTGAAAGAACCTGCAAAACCACTGCCCACAAAGTTCTTCCAGGATTTTGGCAACCTGAGTTCTTCATGTACAAATATGTTCTGTTTCTGAATTCTAGACAAATTCCAGTCAAAGGGCATCTGCCAGGTTATATTCTTTGTATTAGGATCGAATTTGAAGTTGTGGACTCTGTCGTAGTAAGAGATAAGTGTAGTATTATATTTATGACCATTGCTAGGATCTGCTATGTTGTTACGAAAAACATCTCCTACGCTAAGATAAGAATCAAATTTTGGTGCTTGATCAGGTATGAAGAGGTTTCTATCGTTATCAATTCCAAAGATTTCTATGTGAATATGATATAGTCCTCCGGCATTTAGAACTGGACCTCTTAGGTTTATCGAACCACCTGGATCGGCCACCCATGCATTTTGAAATGGATCTCTTTCGCCATTAATTGTAACTTGTCCTCCGGTAGTGTTGATAGGCTCTATTTTTAGAGTTAATAAACCATTGTGAGCATGAAAAAAGTCCCTCAAAATTGGTTTAGTTCCTGGTGCCGCTTGAGCAGTGCCTTTAGTAACAGTAATATCATAAGTAACGTGTTGGATAGTTTCGTTGGTATTTGCATCAAATAGCCGCATTTGCAGATATGTATTACCTTTGGTATCAGTTGTTAGTATAGGAGGACTTACCTTCACAAAGAGACTTGCTTTTCTATTACCAACAGTAGCAGGAGGAAGATTTTCCTGAGTCAAGCCATCAGCATATGCTTTCTGGTTAAGGAAAAATGTATGGATTATGGGAAAAGATAATGTTAAGTTGCACAATAGGACTGCTGTAATTAAGAAACGTACACTAGTTGAAATCATATTAGCGCAGCCTATTTGATATCAATGAACAGACAAATATAATCATTAGTTATATATTAATCTAAAAGGATATAAGGGTTATTTGGGCGTCTGATATAGTTTAAACCCGATATTCAATTACTCAACTATTCAATTGTGGCGATTAGCTAGATAACTATATAACTATATACCAGAAAATGGCGTATTCACTTTAAACATAGATTTCTCATCGAATTGTCCAGGGCCGATAAAACAACAATATTTTAGAATGTACTTATAACATATAGCACATACATTCTATTTTTTATTCATACCTAAGGAATTGTATCAAAGTTACGGAAATAATTATATTGGTAATGCTAACGCTAACAACATACTATACTTCCATTATACACATTTATTTGTGTATCTGAAATGAAGCAATTGCCCTGTATGTCAAGGTGTAAAGTCTCTCATTATGAACAGCATATATTTCTAATTTTTGAAGCCCTCCTAATGCAGATGTTTTGAAAGTAATTTGCTTAGAAGGGAAGCCAGATAAGATCGTGTTCATTATACTATAGTCAATAACATACGGATTTCGTTTCAAGTCTTTTATCTCTTGTATATTTCGTGTATTTTGCATCTTCATCGCTGTTTGAGTACAAGATTTGCTTGCAATATTACTGGCATTCTGTTTGCATAGAGCGAATTTTTCAACAGTTATGGAAAACAGGGATTTCAGATTAGGAAATTGATTTTCTGGTGTTACAAATAGTACGTTTGAATAATTATTGTTTAGATTGATTTCAGAAATTTTCATCCAGTTATTAGGATAATCCATTTTAAATCCCAATCGAATATTTTGATATGTACTTCTTTGATTTCTATTAGATATTCGTGTTAATATGGCGAAGGTAGATCTTTGCTGCACTGATGCTACTATAGATATATTCAAAAGTACTATAATGACTAAAGTATAAGTCAATAGATTACAAGAACGTTTTTCTCGTCCATTAACGTGATGATGAGGCCTAAACCGCGTAGATCTCATTAAATTATCCTATTATTGTTAAAACTGTTATTATCATGTTTACTTTTTATAGATGATACGACATTCTCGCTTTGCCTTAAACTGATGACGCTCCCTGCATATATTACAGCACTAAATATTATTCCTAGCGCAACAGTAGGACCAACTACGTCAGCATAGCTGAAACCTAGTTGTGGAAGGACACTATTACTATTATTTTTATTGTTACTCTGCGATGATGAAGGAGTAGAAGAAGGAGAACCAGCTAAATTCGTACTCGATTGCAATGGATTTAAACTTGGTTTGATTACGCCAAGAGAGTCACCTCGTTGTTCTGCAAACCATATGTTACCGCTTGAATCACTAGTTAACCATTGAACAAAGGGGCTCCTTGCAGGAATATTTACTTCTTTGTGTGCTCCTGTTCTCGGATCAATGACTGATATCTTATTTAGTACATGTTCTGCAACCCATATATTATGATAATTATCAAATTCCATACCAAATGGTAGACCCTTGGGATCAAGACCAGAATATCTTTTGAATATTTTCAGTATGGGGTTAAACATAGTTATTGCATGACCATCGTGTTCTGTTATGTAAATATCGTCAGTATCCTGATCAATTAATAATGCAGTGGGACTCTTTAATGGAGAGCCATTTTTATAACCGCTAAGATTGCTGCCTGAACTATTATTCTTTGGTTCATATTCAGCAATTTTATAGCTCTTGCGAGGATCTATGCTAGCTATCTTCCCAGATCCACCTTCTGCAATCCATACCAATCCATCATCTCTATCTATTGCTATACCAAGAGGGCCAGCATTCGGTGTGGGTAAAGAATACTTGGTAAAGCCTTTGTTTTGACTATTAAACTCTAGTACAGAATTATCGGAAGATAATGTAATCCATACGTTACTCTTATTAGTATTAGCTCCCTCATTATCGCCACTACTAGATCCGACCGCAATACCTGAAGGTGGTCCCTGACTTTGAATTTTGTAATTTTGGTTGGCTTCAGTATTGATATCAAATGTTCCTAAAAATTTATTCAATGGATCAATATACCATATGCGATTGTTATTGTTTGGATCAAGAGCCATTCCCGTGATAATACTAGATCCATTGATCTTATGTGAAACATATTTGCCTGTATTGAGGCTGAATTCTAATATTCTTCCGCTACCTATAGCTGTATCGCCAACCCAGATTGCGTTCCTACTCTTGTCGTATATAGGATAGAGCGGCTGGCTTACAGTACCATTGTTATTCCTGCCTGAAGGAATTCGAAATTCTTTAACACTAAATTTCATTTGATCAAGAGAGGGTCTGACTAGCAGATCAAAAGTACCCACTACGCTAGGCTCATTCTTCTTATTAGGTGTGCCTTCTACTTGGATCTCCCATTTTCCAGGTAGGCCAAAAGACGCCTTACTGGAATATACTCCCTTTGTATCCGGGACTGGATTTGTATCCACCTCAATAGGTCCTATTCCTTTCTCTGTCTGTGTTAGTCGCATTTTTGCAGAGTTAATGTCTACAGGATTTCTGTGTAAATCCAAAAATTTTACTTGAAAATTATTGCTACCTAGTGTAAATGGATCTATTGAGAGAACTACCATATTATTCCCATCTTCTGTAAAACTTGTAGAAGTAAAACGTTGACTTCCTGTCTGGGAAGGCAAGAGTTGCATCTGTTGTTGCTGCCTCTGTTGTTGGATAAGATTTTGAAATTCACTTGCAGGTAGTCCACTGTTTACCATAACGGCTACAGCAGCTAATAAAGCAATACCAAGTATTGCTTCAGCTTTAGTGGTCTTATTAAATTTAGAAACTGCAGTACATATCGCTATCTTCGATGGAGATGGTTGTACTTTCTTATCTTTTGTTCCATTACCTCTTGCTTTTCTATTCACAGATGGACTATATCCATCATTATCTGGACTGCCATTTGGTGGCCTTCTTAAGCCTAGATTAATCCTTCCAAATTGAAGAAATCGTCTACCATTCTTTATAGAGTAATCTGTTTCTTCACCGATGGTTGGTTTAATCGTGAGAACTGATGCCTCTCTTAGTGCCTTAGTATGAATAACTGCCTGGTTATAGCCACCTATACCAATCATAATCGCGGCAAGTACAAGCTTCACGATCAAGGCCTTTCCATAAAATGAAGCTATAGTCAAAGCCAAGTTGCTTTCTAATATGTATAGGAGAAATGGTCCAGTAACTACAATGATGCCAAGTACCGTCACTGGAATAATCGAAAACCTAGGAAGTAATATAGAGAGCATGCAACCTTTTATGTACTCCTCGACTGATGCAGCTTTTAGCTTGGGAATTACAACAAAAGCAATATAAATTAAGCCACCAATCCAAAAAGACGCAGCTAAATTATGAATAAAATCAATAGTCATTGGAATAGTATTCTTTGAGACCGCTGCCCCATGACTAATTAGACTTGTGGTTAATAGAGTTAGCACACCAATTACCAAAAAACATACTATAGTTTTCTTGGTTAAATTTGGTGAAGCAGATGAGGATGAAGATAGCGTCGTCGTCTCTTCAAGCTGTAACTTTTTGATTCTGACTTTTCTAAAATATCTATTTCTTATAATTCCTTTTTTGAAACACAATACCAAGGATATACAGAAAAGTATGACCGATAGGATTATCCTGATAACCCATATACCACCAAAATTGGTAGCGATTGCATCAAGAACAGTTGCATTAATCGAATAAGCTTGAACATATATCATGGCAAAATCTGATGATACTAAAATAATAGAGCCAATTAACATCAAAATTATAAAACTCCGATCTATCTTTCTCTTCGTCTTTTCAATAGAGATATTTAACCATTCAATTTTAGATATAGGCTTCCAAATCCAAAGAGTTGCAAAAGAGCCGCCAACAATAATAACTTGACCTACTAATGAAGGAAATCTTGCAATCGCATCAGGAATAGAAAGCTGTGAAGATGGTTGTGTACTACTGGATCCAGACTTGCCCACATTACTGGGAACTGTCGCTTTACCAACGCCAAATACAAATGCGTTATCAGTAACATGGCCATCCACTTCTGACAGCATTTTCGTAGATACTGTGTAGACTCCATCCTCAATGCCTGATGGTAAGCTTACGCTCAGTAAAGTATGATCACCATTGACATAATGTACGTCTTTTTTATCTACTTCCTTTCCATTTGCATCAACAACCGAAACTTTGCTATAGCGTGCATCCACCGGTTCGCTTAGCGAAACTTGAACCTTTGAAGGTGGTGTCTTTAATGATTGAGACGGCGACGGGTCGCTATTTATTACAAATGCATGCCCATATGATTTATGAACCACAAACGGAGTAAATATTAAAATTGAAATTGAACACGATGCGGCCAGAATTATTAACAAAACAAAAGGATAACTTATACATTTATCTGACAGGATATTCTTTCCATCAGTCATACATAGTATCCTCGATTTACGCAGGATTCTTCATATTTCAAAGGTAGCATCGTTAGATAATCGCCTTATGTTTTCCAATAGTAATGGTAATCGTGTATATGATCATCATGTGCATGAGTTATGAGAAGAGCATTTGGCAGATAGGATGGCTTCACAGCCATTTCGGATGTTGCTGTAGCCGTAGTAGCGGTAGTGGTAATAGCACCTGAACTAAGTTTAGGAGTGTAGGGTTTAATATTGGAATCGAGAGATCTGAGAGACCATTAACTGCTTGTAGACTATTCACCACTACATAACCCACATCAATAGGTAGATGAAATAATTGAGCTTGCGATTTGTTTCCATTAACTTTGGTATAGATGACAGAGGATGTATTTCCAACTGTCACTTGTTTATATGCTCTTTGATTTCCGTCCTTAAGCATAAGTAGTGAGCAGCAAGTATTTGTATTAATTCCAAGTCTTTTTATTTCAACTGCACGTTCAGAGGTTTCTTCGCCTCCTAGTGTATGAATATCTGAGAGGACACCGTTTATCTTTTCGGCATAATTGAATTGGCCTCCGTTTTGTATTTTCATCATAATGTTTATATTATTTATTATGAAAACATATTAGATAAATCTAACTGTTAGATATAATAAATATATAAAATATGGCGTAGAAAGAGTTAGTGTAAGTAAAATTCTCCAAGAATTCTAAATAACCCTAACACTTATAGCCTCAAGTCCATGAAAACTATTCACCATTAGTATGATTTATCTCAAATTCACTAGTGAACTTGTCATTTAGTACTTGGATCATGTTCTAACTCTTTTTTAATGCGTATTTTTCTATAGGTACTGTACCTTGCTTATATGTAATTGTCAGTATGTCTCCTTTATTATATGGACAGTTCTGAATTGTTCTGGGCTCATGATCCAATGATGATTCCACTACACATGTATTTGTATTATGATCTTTAATGACAACTTTTGCGTCAATGGTAACTTCATTCCTAATCAGATCTTTTATCGGAAATCCAAACATGGCCTGAACTGCAAAAAAGCCACCAACCATTATAAGACTAGCTAGTATTGCTAGCTTCGCACCAGATATTCTAGCAATGATCGATGATGAGGAATCATCATCACGGCCAATGCTGCCATCGTCATAGTAACCCAAATACTAGCCAAGTACTAGATATCTGTATAACTAATTTAAACCCTTACGAACCTTCGAAACGAAATTATGGCTTTTCTTGGTTAATCTTTTCAAGTTGTGTACCATAGTATTTGTATCAAATAATGATTCGTAAAATTTATGACTAGATGAGTCGAACCGATTACATGGCACTATGTTTGCATACAAACGACCCATATTATGAGTCGTTTTAACAGCAATATTGTGTTGGCCATTGTTGGAAGCGTCTATGGCAGGTTAGTACAGAGCCAAATTCTTTTGGCAACATCTTCCATTGACATCCAGTTAGGACATATAGAATGCCAACAAGGAGTACCTTCCTAAATAAATGATACTGCTGGACGTCCTATAGTATTTCTTGACTTTATTGTAAGCCACACTTATGAATAAGAAATTAAAATCTATATGTCAATCTATTTTTGGGATGAGCTCAACGTCTGGAAGAAAAAATGATCCTACTGAAGAATATGAAGCAAGCGAACCCTATCGCCTGCCAGGAATCGCGAACTTGCATGCCTTTGTAATATACTATTGTCAGAGTAATATGTCTTGGATATGCTATAAAATCTAATCATAATAGAAGTAATACTAAGAAATGAAAAATGACAATATGTAAATGCCATTCGATATGCAAAAGGCAATAAAAGATGGCCTTATCTAATATTGCATATGGTAAGAATTAATGTTATCACTATTCCTCCATTAAGAGATAAGAGTTGGAGATATAATGTGGAAATAACCGAGAGTGATGGAAGTGGTTCTAAGACAATTCACCTAGTTACGATGGATAGGGATTATTACATGAACCTGACAGAAAAAGGGCGCATAATACCTGAAGAATTTATCAAAAAATCATTTGAATTCCTACTTAATAGAGAGTCCAAAGACTCTGTGTTACGACAGTTTGACATCGCTCAGATAAACGATTACTTTCCTGAGTTCGAGAAAGAAATCAAGAATGCATTACATCTCAAGTAAAAAGGGTATCTAACCAATTGTGGCTCTTGCACTGTCTTTACTGACAAAGATTAAACACTGATAAAGACTATGAATGTTGGAAATACTCAAATGGTATCGCATTTGATCCGAGCAATAATGATGCATATACAGCTAACTTAAATTCAAATACCATGGCGGAGCCTAGCGAACAGAGTATTGAGAGAGAGTATATATACTAATTTGTTTATATGGAATGATAATTCTGTTTACAGCTAATCAGCCATTAGTTCTTCTTAAGCCCTATTCTCCTTTTGGACTTGTCACAATTTCGTTTACCGTTAACATCATATCTTATGTTAACTGATATATTCGGCAGCTATCTCCGGATCCTAAGATTCCTACGAGGATCAATTCTAAAAGCCACAATGAAACACTCAGATGTAATATACAAAATAGGATCTGCGAAAACTGCAAAAATGATACAGGACAAGTCGTGCTCAAAAATTTAATAACACTATAGACTATAGAAAAGAGATAGTTAATCCTGTTATGTTGCTATATCTCATATTTACTGCCCTTCTTTACAAGCCACCAATTAGCAGGATACGCAGTTAGTAATCCTAATGCCATACTTACTTGCATCATGAACCAATAAGTGGGCTGCGTTGGCTCTAGTTTAGGGCTAAAGAATACTGGTTGGGTCAATCACATCCAAATAAATAAACCTATTTCATATATTATTAATGAAAGAGTGTCAAGCTTTGTCAGCTTCCTTAACGCCTTCTTTTTTAGATAATTGTTTTCCTTCCATCATTTTACGCATGGGAATAATACTAAAGTACTGAAATACAATACCCCATTCCCCGACTACATCACCTAAGATAAAACCTGTTGTACAATGGGTTGATCCTGTGAACGCTTTTTGTGAAATTGGCTTTTTTATGTTCTTCTTGCATTTTCTGCTGATGATTGTACTATAGCTGTTTATGTTGCTGCTCCTGGTACTGCACCTCTTGTTGTTGTACGGATTTTTTGACTGACTGTAGGCCAATCTTCCTATAGGCACAAAATCCAAAAAAACACAAGAAACCACGCATTAACAGGCCGTCCAATATTCATTATACGCATTTTTTGTCTGTTTTTCCTAATCCAATATCGCATTTATTGCAAAAGCGCTGCCAAACCCCCATAATGATATATGATCGCTATTGTTTGAACCATATTGGAATCATGATATTAAGCTTCTAGTGTTCTTGATCTGCAGTAGCTACATAATCTCTTCATATTATAACACAATTTCTATTAAATTGAATATATCTTTCTAGCGTCTTTGTGTCTTGTTCCACACTCCATGATGTAGTATACAGTTCACAAAATTCAGCACTTACATTGCAAAAATCTAAATACATTTGATATTTGAATTTTGTAATGTTTCCCTAGACATTACTATTAGATGGTGGATAAGATATATAATGAATATAGGGTTTCTACAAACATAGAAAATGGAAAAATATATTAATTTTTAGTATACGATTCCACAATTGTAAACATAGAAAATATATTTCATCAAAAGGTAATGGTGTTACAGGATTCAACAAGATCCTGTATGTGTTATGATGATTGATGAAAGTCGTAGCATGTGTTAGAAGTAAATGGATAAAAAGTTATCTGTGTTGTGCAGCCTTTAAGAGTCAGTTTGATCAAAATTCTGGCAAATGTGGATTTTGATACAACAATATCCGCAATAGTTTAATAGTAATGTAATGTAATAAACTATATTATTATTTTATAACTATTGTGGATTCGATATATCGAACCGTTACATTTATCTAATACGCTATCATAATATTATTGATTCGTATGATGCAGCAATCAGATCTTGATTATATGGTTAGAATCAATGGAGTCTTGCCAGACATAAGTACAATAGGAGATGAGCAGGAATCAGAACGCGCAGCAGAAGTGAAAAAGTATGGTATTAGTGCAAACACTTCGTGTTCATTGTTCTTAATGAACAAGAAAGCATTAAAAAGTCCTTTGCCAACTGGATCTATGCAAAATTCTGGAAGTCAAGCAGCATCTGAAAATCAGTTGACTTTTCATCTACTTGTTGATATTGGTAATGGAGTTTTGGACAGTTTGCAGTCTATCAGAAATATATCGGATCTCACTTCTACCAATACTCGCCTTAGGACACCAGTTGCTAATTCTAGAACCTCAGGAATGATGGGAATTACAAAAGACGCGTCAGATACATCTCAGGATGCATTTTATCTACCAAATGCTCTTCTCATAACTCATGCACATGATGATCATATACAGGATTTACCATTACTATTGGAAAATATAAGGCAATTATCCAACGATGCTATCTTTGAAATATTTTGTACAGCACAATGTCGGGATCAGATTCTTGCCAAATTCCCGGTCATTACTGAAATGGTTGATGGTAGCAACGCAAACTCCAAAATATCTTTTAAGGTTATAGAACCAAACAAGGCCTTTGAGGTAGGTCCACTGTCAATCACACCAATAGAAGCTTATCACGGTGAAAACTCGGCAGGTTCAGTAATTTATGTCGTCAGACTGCCTGACAACAAGAAGATAGTCATTGGTTGGGACTTTCTATCCTTAAAATCTGCAGATGAGAGTTTATTGTGGAATCCTGATCTATTGATTTTAGGGACACAGAGCTTTAATCAGCATCCTGAAACTGGCTTGATATCTGTTACAGAATCGTTTAATATAGTTAGAGAATGGAATGCCAAACAATGTTACTTAGTTCATTACAGGGGTTTATCAGATTTTGAGAATGCAAAAAATCAGTGGTTTAGAGGGCCTGCCAAACCTATGACGTCAGACGAATTGCAAGAGACAATAGATTCATACCTTAAGATTACGGGAAATGATGGTAAATTCAAAATTACTGTAGCAAGGGAGGGAATGCTCTGGACTGACAAGGATAATATTCCAATGTCAATGTCAATACCGAATACAACTGGACATGAAGAATCAAATCTTGGCAAGAGCCAAACTGAACAGTCATCATCTAATAGTCCAGAAGAATCTAATAATATGCTGGAACTAGAAGCACTACAAAAGTATGTCATGAGAATTGAAAAAGAGAACAAAGAGAATAAAGTGAAACTCACCATTGAGGATAAGATCAATAGATATGATCTAAGATTTATTCGACCGCATAAAGAAATTACAAAGGATAACGCAAGTGCTAGTAAAGAGGAGAATTATATACTCACAGCTGAAGGTGAAAAAGGGATGCTCGCAAAAGGTCCCGCGTTACATATGGAGACTTCAGCTAAATTAAATGACTCAGGGGACCAAGAAGCCTTTGTTGCAAGGGTTAGAGCGTACAAGGGAAAGAAAGATATGTTCAATGATGAAATAATACTTAACAAGATAGATGGGATGAAACTAAATAGGTTCATTAAAGAAAACTTTTAGAGTAGGATATTAGCATGAGGGCCAACCATCATTTATTTGAAATCTTGGTTGTCTGCACAATGTCTATACTTATGACTTTGGTGATGATAGCGGCATCTCCTTCTACATACGGACACACTTTTTCCCAGAATGAAAATTCATTGTTTCTTACTCGAGTAGCTCAAGCGCATTCTCAGTTAAATCTAATTGAGAATATGGTTTTAAATGGCACTAGTACTACTACTGCTACTAATAATAATAGTAATAATAATAATGCCAAATCAGTTCAAGCCCATGTGATGCAGACAATAGCACTATTAAACGAAAAAGATCCCGTAAACAATTTTACATGGAGTCAAGAAATTGCAGAAAAAAATCAACGGGTTGCAAAGGATCTTGCTAGGGAATTAAATGATTTGAAGATTTCCTTAAGTCAAGATACACCTACAACGGCCATTAATAATAAACCTTCGCTATCCAATAACAGCTCTGTCATTCAGGACAAAATAGATAAGCTTAGTGGACTGCTAGATGAGGCTATATCTGCAAGAGTAAACAAAGACGCTGTAAATAATTCTACAAATCAGGCGCTTGTGCTGGCTAATATTGGAAATGAAATATTTTATAGCTACGGTCAGGCACTTGGATTTCCATATCCAAAGTTGGCTAACATGGTCGCAACAATGAAATTGAATGTCAATAGCAACAACAACAACAGCAGCAACAACAACAAGATACCCGCCATGGCTAATAAAGTCAATATAGCTAATGAATCACAATATCAGAATGCAAAGGCATATGTCAAGCAAGCTCAAGAAATTGTTTCAAAGTATCTTAAGTCGTCAGCCTCTAATAATAAAAATGCAGCTCCAGATATACAATTGCAGCTTAACAAGGTTATTTCGCAATTAAAAATAACTATAGATAACAAAGGTTCGTTCAGTACCGTGATGCATCTTATTCATATACAGCTACATCCGAGATTGATAGCTAACTACAAGATTACTTAGGATAATCTATCACTTCTTTTGCATATACAAAGCAAAGTGCTAATAATATCAAATATTATTTTGGGTAAATAGATAACCAGTTATCCTGTAAGTGAATTCTTTAGTTCAAAATAAAGTATATGAAAAAGTAGTGTGGTAAATTATCTTCTCCCATTTGCACTCTGAAGGTACCAAAAGTTGCTAGTGCAGTTCTAAAGAAATCAACTAATTCGCTACTGTTTATTATTATCCCTTTTTTGTCTCCTACTTTTTCCTCTTTAATTGCTCGATAAGCCCAATGGCTTTCCTTTATTTCCTTTATATTACCTAAGTCAATACTATCTTCTTTTTTGATCCATGAAAATAGTTGCCGATTATCATGTTCGATTAATTCTTCAATATGAAGATAAAGTGGCTTTTGGCCATATACAGTAATAATGGAAGATGCTATTAATGTAAATAAATCACTTAATTTCCTGCGCGCTTCGTTATTTTTACTTACAAGGTCAAGAACGTTGCACTTGCTGATTTCCAGTACTTTTTTGGGGTCGCATTCGTGTCCAGAAAATTTTTCTCGCATTAGTAACTTCATTCCCTCTTCTTCATTATTATACGCAAAGTCAATCCAATAGGATAAACACTTGTTGCAAATACGACCTCTATATCCAATATTTCTATTATTATCCACAATATTTTTATGAATAAGACAAGCGGCAACTAGTTCATTTGGTAGTTGTATACCATTAAACTGCCTTATGACTTCTACGGTAGAATATAGATTAGATCTTAATTGATTTTGTTCAGAAAATTTTTTTATCTCAGCCATCCGATGGAGCAGCTGGAGAGTTTCATCATCTATTACACTTTTATTCTTAGTATGTTGAGATGGAAATCCTCTTCGTGTCTTTTCATTATCATGATTACTTGCAGTGGCAGAAAGAATAGTATTTTTTTCTGGATATATTTTTTGATATGCGCTAGTAGTAGTATTATTATCGCTTTTAGTATAATCACTTTGATCGCGGTAGATACTGCCGTCTCTTTGTAATTTATCTGTCTCGTGAGTAAATTTCATCATATTGGTAGAAGCATGAATATTAGACCATTCTGATTGTATATTCATCTGAATACGGGTTTGATGTGTATTTATACTAATGGGTTCTCCTATCCCGGCATGTTTTCTCTTGATATGTCGTTCTACACTCCAATGCCTCGTAGGAGATAATTCCTTGCAAGTGGGGCAGATCCATTTTGTTCTAATCATATCTAATAGCGCACCGGTGTCACACCAGTGTAACACCGGTGTTACTCCAGAGTTTATACCGGAGCTAGCTAAATATAGATGTATCCTATGCCTTTAAACGGATATTCAATCTTAACGTCTTCATTATTCATGGGTTAGCAGCCAACCTAACTGCGAAGATATTGGACGCTTATCTTGCTCTTTCTTGGCTCAGAATATTCTACAGATGAAACCGTCAGGTTTAAAAAATGCTATTTGTAGAGATATTTGGCAATTTTTATACCAGTCCATCTGGATTTTTATGTAACTTATCGTACTCTTCTAGCTCTCTTTTTGTATAATTTCTATGTAATGTCTTCACAAAGTTATACACGAAGATAAACTGGGTAATGCCGATTGTAAGGGCAAAAAATAAAAGATGAGGCATAGCCGAATGATAGATGACTGGCATATCTGCTTCTCTACGAATTACACCATGCATACCGATTATACCAAATAGTATTGCTAATCCAAATCCACCAAAAATAGTAAGCCAAAAATGTATTTCACCCAAAGTCTTACTCATGTGCTTTTTCGTAAGATCTGGAAATATTGCATAGAGTATACCAAAGGCTATTAGAAGAGGACCAATAGAAGAGAGAGATGAATGTGAGAAGGCATCACCATCGTATTATGCAAATATATAATGCCAACGAAACAAGGATAAAACTATAATTTCAATCATAAACAGGCATCCAGTGCATCTAAAATCT
>JBQCDO010000088.1:0-12091 GCA_051961195.1 Nitrososphaeraceae archaeon
ATATCCTTTTTTGATACTTAGAAAGGAAAGATAACTAAATCCCTATAAGGAAATACTCTACTAGCCTAGTAACGAAATATGGACTATTATCGGCTACCCAAAGAGTGACATAAATCAGGTTAGTGACTTAGATCGCATACTGATTGTTCCACCATGTAACCTGCTGCATAAATGACTGGGTAATACGTCGTCTGGAATAGACAGGCATCTTTAACTATTCACCAATCTAGAGACGGCATATATTGGGTAATAGCTTTGCAAGAGGTAGACGTTATGGTAAAATGAGTTCTTGTGGTTTAAGCTATTTTATGACGATATATGTGTCTACCTCGCAATGTTGTAGAACATCGTGTTATTCCCAAGGTGCGATACATCCAATATGGGATATAGTACTGACTATGGTATTGGCTAGGATCAAATTGATTGCACAATATCACTATAAATCTTCAATCCAAATATACTGAATAAGTCGTGACGGAATTAACTCCCTATTGATCATTTGATTGGATTTTTCATCTTTATAAAAGGTAATCGTGATGAAGTCAGCCACTATCTGAATATTTATCACTTCGCAATACACTTCAGATCTAGCTGCATTGAATTCTACTACTCTCTCCCTGAAAGGCTTCTTAATCCCCTTAGACAAGTAGTGAACAATTGCATTTCTTACCTCCAATCCATGGAATTTAATTGCCCTAGTTCTGACGTTATTCACGAAATTTTGTAAATATTCACATATAATAAAATGTTTTTATCAAACATGTTTTTAATAAAGTAAAAGAATGATTCATTTATCCCACTCTCGTTAATAACGCAAACAAAGCCAACTCGGCTTTTCCTAATTGTTTATTATTTGAAGAGCTAACATTCATGTTCAGCAACGTAGGTATAATTAATATTGCCTTACACTCGTGGTATAATTACATCTCAACTACCTTCAGAGCAAAGCTGCAGTCTGTCGTATGGCTTGATTAGTTAATAGTTATCCAGAAATGGCCTTCAATCAAGAAGATTTAGCCGACTGCCTGGCTGTTATTACTTTTAGTTAACTTCGGGCCTTTACTGTCAGTATCTTGATGTCATAAACGCCATTTACATTGATTCAAGTGTGTAGAGAAGGATCAATCATGGAGAGCATTTAACAAAAAGTTGTAGTATTCGCTCACAAGCACCATCGGCTAGTTCTAGCTCCAAAATGGTAATGCTAGATTATATCTATCTTTAAGCATCTAGATTTTGGATAGTGGGGTATTTATCTCCTTTTATAGATCAACTAAGCGGATATGCCTATTCTTCCCATTGATTCTGGACGATACGGAAGTACTGAAATGAGAAAAATTTTTGAGGAAAATACCAGGTTAAAATATCAACTCCAGTTTGAGACCTCAGTTGCGGCAGCACAGGCACGGATTAGAATGATCCCTAAAAGGGCTGCTGAAGAAATTGACAGGATAGTGATATCTAATCTCGTCAATTTAAAGAGGATAAGAGAATTAGAATCCATCAGCGAACATGATACAGCAGCATTGATAGAAGCCTTAAGCGAGCAATGCTCCGTAAAAACGCGCCCGTGGGTGCACTACGGTTTGACTAGTAGTGACGTTGTTGACACGACTATCTCCATGCAACTCCATGATGTATTCAAGATCATAGAATCCAAAATCCTGACGCTAACTGACAGGTTGTTACATAAGGCTCACGAATTCGATACCCAGCCAGCCGTAGGTAGAACTCACGGCCAACATGCTAGTATTATTTCCTTCGGACTTAAATTTGCCGTGTGGGCCTCTGAAATGACAAAACACTTAGAACGAATAGAGGAGGGAAAAAAGCGATTCTTAGTATGTAAAACCTTAGGGGTTGTAGGGACAGGATCATTAATGGGAAATCGTGCACTCGAAGTACAAAGATTAGTATCACTCAATCTGCACCTCTATCCAATTGATGCTAGCACCCAAGTCATTTCACGAGAAAGATTTGCCGAAATGCAATTCATCATTGCACTCATTGGTTGCACGCTAGACAAGATTGCAACTGAGATTAGGAACTTGCAGAGAACTGAAATAGGCGAGTTAGCCGAGCCATTTAGAAGTGGGCAGATGGGAAGTAGCGCAGTTCCTGTCAAGCGAAACCCCATTAAGAGCGAGAGGGTTTCATCGCTTGCTCGCCTACTCAGACCGCTCGTAATAGTCTCAATGGAAAATATTCCCTTATGGCATGAAAGAGATCTGACAAACTCTGCAAATGAGAGGTTTACTATTCCGATGGCACCTATATTATTAGATGAGATGCTTAACTTAATTACTAAGGTAATTTCTGAACTAAGAATAGATAGGGAAAAAATTGCGGCCAATATAAAAATAACTAATGGGAATATATATGCAGAATTCGTACTCGATGAATTAATAAAGAAAGGTGTGCCTAGATTCGAAGCATATAGAGACATACAGAGAATAGCCTTCTCCTCAACCGGTTTGAATTTTTTTGATGCCATTAGACACGATCCAAAGCTATCTAAATTACTCAGCGAGAAGGAACTAGCGACAATATTTAACCCTCGCGATCACCTTGCCGCTTCATCCAAGATAATCTCTAATGTCTCGAAAATGGCCAGGCAATTTCGTAGGAATATAAGCATTAATTCCATTCAATCGCGATTCAAATAAAAAATACATCAATATCAGATTCATGGGTTTAAAATCTATTTCTTTGTATTTTATAGATATTAAGAATAATTAGTTGAATAAGCATTCCTGTACATTGATAACGTTTGTCCGAACACAAACTTGGGCAGTACAGCGTAGTGGCGTTCGAGGAGATTTATCTAATATTAGAAAAATAGTTGTCAGTATAAAAAATAGTTTAAATTAGCTGACTAACTGATTGAATAGACTTGAAATCCCAGTCTCGCCTGGTGTTTTAATAATATGTTAGATATCGCATATCAGGTATAGGTGCACGTGAGTCTGAGACAACACAAAAAGAATGCAAAGGCTATATTGTTTAGAATGACTTAAGTTGTTATAATTCTAACTATTAAGTGACAGAGTAAATTACCCATTTACATGATCTTAAGCGGAATAAGTAAATTACTGTAAGTCGAGCCTGTATCTCACGATTAATAAGATACATAGGTGAATTAAGGTAGAGATATAATATGAGGGGTATTATCTTCGATTTGGATGGTGTATTAATCAATTCTATGCCTGTACACTTCGTAGCTTGGAAAAGTGCCTTCAAAGAGATCGCCAGTGTTAATGTGAACGAAAGAACGGTATATCTGTTAGAGGGCATGCGCGGAATAGACCTTGTAAAAAGGGTATTAGAATTGAACAATATTGACGATACCAGTTTAGCTCAACAGGTAAATAATAGAAAAAGTAAAATTTTTAGAGTCCAATCAAGAAATCTTCCAAAGCCCTTTATTGGAGTTCACGAGCTGCTAGAGGAATCAAAATGTCTTAAATCTGTTGTTAGCGGATCTAATAAGGAAGACGTTGACGCTCTTGTAAAGCAGTTCAAAAATATTGAATTTGATGTTATTATCACTGCAGACGATGTTAGTGTAGGTAAACCTGACTCATTGGCTTTCATAACAGCGCTACGAAATATGAATGTGGACAAGGGGCAGGCAATAGTGATTGAAAATGCTCCGTTGGGTATAGACGCAGCAAATGCCGCGGGTATACAATCATTAGTTGTATTGAATAATAGTCCCTTAGTGCCAAGAGACTTTGAAGGAAAGATTGAAAAGAGTAGAATTCTTAAAGATACTCGGTCGGCTTCTATTCAGTTACATGATTGGTGTGGTTAGTCCTCGGATGGATTAAACTGCGCGTAGTTCAAGTTGGCAGACTAATTCGAAATCAATAAATTAAGACAGGATACTAAACATGGTTTGACAATTTAATAATTATAATTACTTGTTGCTGCATGAACTTAAATGTCTACGAAAACAAGTTTGTTGATCTTTGGCATCGTGGCAATGAGTGTGGCTCTAATCGCCGCGGCTAGTTTGACTAATTTAGCGATTGCAGCAAAGACGGATAATAATGACGATGGAAAGAGTAAAAGTGATAAGGGCAGCGGCAGCGGCAGCGGCAGCGGCAGCGGCAGCGGCAGCGGCAGCGGCAGCGGCAGCGGCAGCGGCAGCACATCATCTAATGATAACCAACTAAGTAAGAAGCAGGTAAAGGAGATATCCAGTTGCATCAGTGATGCAAATAAAGGGCCCGGCGGTCTTAGCAGCAAGAAGGTCAGAGACTGTTATGATCAGACAGTTGGACTCCCCACGTCGACTGCAGGCTCAACTCTTCCAAGCCTTTCAAACACCAACACTAGTAGTACAAAGTAGGCAGTACTATCCATTTTTTTTATAGAACTGAAATCAACTATAAACAATCACCTATTTTCTCGCATGTAACTGATTGTAACTACGAAACAGTTTACCTTTAGAAGTATAGGCTAAATGGCGAAATAATATTGAACTTACTTAGACTTTGATAGTCTAGAATTGGTATCAGTAAATACCCGGCTGAAATTGAAAGACAAGGAAATGATGAGTCAATATGCTAGCAGGAGTTATAGCAAGCTTGAGATTTGTATTAATAACAATATGCCGTGCTGCGGTCAATACTCGTTATCTGACGGCATAATGTAAAATATTATCCTGTAAACTTCTCATTAACCCCCACCGGTGTTGTCAATACTGGAATAACGATCATTCATATGACTCCGTGTTTGTGGCTTTTAATATACATTCGTTAACTCATATAGATTGTATCAATTTTAAACTTGAGCTAAATTCAAGAATTCGTAGCAAAATCAGCTTTACGTCTGATTAGCAAACGCTTTTTATGGTAAAGGATTGTTAATAGAATAGTATTCGCGTTAGCAATCGAGGTTTGGTATAAAAAATGAAACTATCTTGATAGGTCGACCATGGACCAGTCATGATTAGAATAGCGATTATTTGTAGATATCTCCTGCCAAATCAAGATACAATAGCATCATCTACATCAATATAGACATTTGATTAAAATCCCCTTTGATTTGACCAAAGTAGAACTTGCAAACGCAGAGATAGAATATATCCATTTTTTTTGCATATTTCTGACAGCCATATGCCTCGGGCTATAATATCATTCCTATTATTTCCCTGTGGAACTAGGATTATCTTACCTGCAGGTATTCGGTATTTTTCTACAAGATCTTGAAGCTCACGAAGATCATCGGAATCGTTTATGACATACTTGAAATAACATTTCGAATGATTACTAAAAAAGAGATAGCAACTTTCAATTTCCCTCGATCTCTTATCATTTATGGAACTAGCTAATTTAGGTGAGACATTCCATTGGTCAATCAGCTGATCGAAATTTTCTCCTGGTAAAATAGTGCAATTTGTCTCAATTTCGATGAAGTAGCCCAATTCTTTAATTTTCTTAATCAAGGGCAATAATTGTCTCTGTTGGATCATTGGTTCACCTCCTGTTATAACCAGATGTTTCGATTGGTATCTTGATATGGAATTTATCAAGGCCTTTACATTCATCTCTTTGACCTCGACAGTGTAGTCATAATTGTCCCAATCCCAAGTGTATTTTGTATCGCACCAAGAGCATGCCAAATTACAGTGTGACATGCGCAGAAATACCGCTGGTTTTCCAGTATTGATGCCTTCTCCTTGCAGAGAGTAGAAGATCTCGCTTATCTTAAGAATTGGTGAATCAGTCATTTTTTCTTGCTTATTAAAGACATTCTTTGTGGCTACTATTGCCAATAACCACCTAGTAACTGTTGATATATTTTATTAGTATGAAAAACTGCCACTGCGGTTTCATCTGACAGCACACATCTACATGCGGAACAGAGGCAGCATGTTAAATAACTGCATTTGGGACATTTGGCAACGTCTTGAATGTAGAATTTTTCACCGCATTTAAAACACCATATATTGGGTTTAATTATGAATTTGAGAAAGTTTTCCACCAGTCGTGAGAGTGTAAGATTTCGTTCGTCAACAACTGCCTGCGCATCATCGCGAACTTTTTTATTAATACTCAAAGTAAGTTTCGTTTTACCTACCATATCAATACGTACTCATACGTAGCGGCACGTGAGTATAAATAAATTTGTTTATGGTAATCTAGAAACTTTGATTCGCTCCATCAAACAGACTACTATGCTAGTAGATAGATTTCATCATATCGACCGCTTACTGCGCTGTGCCTTCGCCGGACAGATCTTTGTATAGGGGAATTGATCTATTCAAAATGTTCGAGTCCATCGTCTCTTACAAGTCCATTTTGCATGTTGCCGTCTGCCAGTAATGATACAAAGACGTCATCCAAAGTTACAGGAGATACTGTGAATGCGATTTTTTTCCTCAACGCGAATTCAGACAGCTCTTTGGCGGCTGACTCAAAAGCAAATACTCGTATTGTGTTAGCCCCAGTATCTATTACCGATCCAAAAGGTCGTAACATATCAGGGTCGACCATATCCTTCATGATGTCTATTCTGATTTTCTGAGGTATGATTTTCCGGAGATCATCCATACTTCCTCCTGCTAGTAAACGGCCACGATCTATAATGGCAATCCTGTCTGAAAGCATCTCTGCTTCATCCATATAGTGTGTCGTTAGCAAAATTGACTTGCCTCGTGTCTTCCATTTTTTTATTGCAGACCACACCTGACGTCGCGATATCGGATCTAATCCAATGGTTGGTTCATCTAAGAATAGCAATTGTGCATCCGTGGCCATAGCCATGGCCACAAGGATCTTTTGCTTCATTCCTCCAGACAAATTCATTGCCGGTCTATCCTTCACGTCATAGAGCTCCAGGTTTTCTAAAATAATTTTTGTATTGATCTTCGCATCGGTTCTATTCTGTCCTCGGATTTGTAACCAATTAAAGACATGATCCCACGGCGTAAGTGCTCTCAATGGTCGTCCTTCCTGCGGAACAATGGAGATGAGATCCCTGACTTTTCTAGGTTCGGTTATAACATCATATCCAAGGACATTCACTTTTCCTGAGGTGGGCATCATTTGTGTAGCGCATATACGAACAAACGTCGTCTTTCCAGCTCCATTTCTTCCAAGGAGCGTAAAGACTTGCCTAGACCTAACAGTGAGCGAAATGCTATCTAATGCTGCGACTTTTGAGCCCTTATATATTTTCGATAGTTCTTCCGTAATAATAGAAAGCATTATTTTCTCTATGGCATGGTTGATTTAGACAATTCTAGCTCTAGGCGTATTTGGTCTATTGGCCAACAACACTTTTAAATTCCTTATCTAATTGTCTGAGTAGAGCCCTTTGGGTATCGTTAAGTTGCGTAGGAACCTTGATGTTCAATCTAACCACCTCATCTCCTTTTCCGAAACCACCATAGCGTGGTAGACCTTTACCCTTAAGTTTAAGAATGCTATTCGGCTGACTACCCGCTATAATCTTTACCTTTTCGTCGCCTTCGAGAGTAGGAACTCTTCTTTCTGTTCCGAGAGCCAAGTCGGTGAAGCTAGTGTCAAGATTATACAGGATATGTCCATCGGATAATCTCTCGAATATCGAATGAGGTTTGACATGGATTCGTATCAATAAATCTCCAGGCTGGCCATTTTCAGCAGGCTCTCCTTCTCCGCGTAGTTGTAATGTCATACCGTCTTCGACACCTTTAGGAATTTCGATATTGATTTTCTTATGATTTCTGACGCTGCCTGCTCCGCTACAGGTTTCGCATGGACGGTCAATAATTTCTCCTTGTCCCCGACATGTCTGACATGGCTCCAGAGATACAAATGTAGAGTATCGATTTTGACTATAGACTCGCCTCATCTGTCCCTGACCATCGCAAACATTACATTTTCTTGGCTTACTTCCAGGTGCGGCTCCAGTTCCGGCACAATTTCTGCACTTTTCAAGCTTTGGTAGTTCGATTTCCTCTCTTTTCCCTTTAAGTACATCTTCTAATGACAGTTCGGCGTCATATACAAGATCCTGACCTCTTCTCCTTCCACCGCCGCCGAAACGGAATCCAAAGTTAAATGGATCCGTAAAGCCTCCTTCTCTGCCCCCAAAAAACTGTTCGAATATATCTCTAACGCCTCCAAAGCCTATATCTTTAAATATTTCATCGAAATTCGCTTCAGACCCTCTAAATACTTCCTCGCTTCCTACATGACCGTACGTATCGTACCTTTTCCGTTTTTCGTCGTCGGATAATACAGCATAGGCTTCTGAGATTTCTTTAAATTTTTCTTCGGCTCCCTTCGACTTATTTCTGTCGGGATGATACTGAAGCGCAAGCTTCCTATACATATTCTTGATATCATCTTTACTTGCATTTTTTGGGACACCAAGGACCTCATAGTAGTCCCTTTTGTTACTCATCTTCTAAAACCCTTTATTTTTCTCGATCCGATCATAAACAAATTATGATGGAGGGGGCGTTCCCGTCGGATTGCCGCCACCACCTGCATCAGTGTATCCGGCAGTTGCCTGTTGATCTTGTGTAGGTCCTGTCTGGCCAGGAGCCGCGGTCGCAGCAGCTCCAGCTGACTTGTATACTTCTGTGCTTACTTCAGCAAGAATATTTTTAAGGTCTTGGATCTTTGTCTTAATATTTTCAATGTTATTCGACGTCATAGCGTCCTTGAGCTCTGATGCCGCCTTATTGATTTTTTCGCTCTGCTCTGGTTTTATCTTATCTTTTAGATCTTGCTTTACTAATTTTTCAGCTGCATATACCAAGTTATCAGCCTCGTTTTTCACTTCGGCCTCTTCTTTCTTCTTTTTATCTGCCTCTGCAAACTGATCCGCTTCATTCTTCAGTTTTTCTATTTCATCCTTTCCAAGTTTACTGTTAGCTGTAATTGTAATTTTTGCCTCTTTGGCAGTTGCGAGGTCTTTTGCCGTAACATTGAGGATTCCATTTGCATCTATGTCAAAGGCAACCTCAATCTGAGGTACCCCTCTAGGAGCTGGCGGAAGGCCAGAAAGGTTAAACATGCCCAAAGAAACACAATCTGACGCCATAGCACGTTCCCCCTGTACAACATGGATAGTAACTGCGGTCTGATAGTCGGCAGCAGTCGTAAAGACTTTGCTTTTCTTTGTTGGAATAGTAGTATTACGGTCAATTAATGGCTCCTTTAATCCATTCAGAACTTCAACACCGAGTGTCAAAGGAGTGACATCAACCAAAAGAATATCTGTAGAGACATCTCCGGCTATGATGGCTGCCTGAATTGCTGCGCCCATTGCGACCGCTTCCATAGGATCAATTCCCCCTTCGGGCTCTTTGCTCATAACTGTTGAAATAAATTGTCTAACTATGGGCATTCTGGTTGGACCTCCCACTAGTATAATCTTATCAATATCCGGTGGAGTTAACTTTGCGTCCTGTAGAGCCTGAAGCATAGGACCTCTACATCGCTCAATTATAGGACGCATAAGTTCTTCTAGCTTAGCCCTCGTTATGGGAAGCACGAGATTCTTGGGACCCGTGGCAGGATCGTACGCGAGAAATGGTAAATTAATTTCAGTTGTAACAACATTCGAAAGTTCGATCTTAGCCTTCTCGGCTGCCTCACGAACTCTCATCATCGCTGCCTTATCATTTCTAATATCTAACCCCGACTGTTTTTTAAACTCATCAAGTACAAATTCTACCAGTGAGTTATCCATATCGGTACCACCCAACTGAGTATCGCCCGAAGTACTCTTGACCTGAAACACACCACCTCCCATTTCCATTACTGTGACATCTAGTGTGCCTCCGCCAAGATCGAAGACGACAATTTTCAAATCCTTCTGAACTTTATCAAGACCAAAGGCTAGAGAGGCAGCTGTTGGTTCATTAATGATTCTAACAACCTGTAATCCGGCGATTTCTCCTGCATCCTTAGTTGCTTGTCTCTGGTTGTCATTAAAGTATGCTGGGACAGTGATAACGGCTTTATCTACAGTCTCGCCCAGAAAAGCCTCGGCGTCCTTTTTAATTTTTTGTAATATAAATGCAGAGATCTGCTGAGGAGTATATTGCTTTCCAAATACGCTGAATTTGAATTCGGTACCCATTTTGCGTTTAGCGCCAACGACTGTCCCTTCTGCATTTGAAACCATTTGTCTTCTTGCGGGTTCGCCTACTATCAATTGGCCATCTCGGGTGAACGCAACAACTGACGGAAATGCCTTTCCACCGATCGAAGTACCTTCAGCCGCTTGTATAATCGAGGGTTTGCCACCAATCATCGCTGCAGCTGCTGAATTACTTGTTCCTAGATCAATTCCTATTATTTTTGCCATATTTATTCTTCAGATTCCCTTTCCATGTTCTCTCTATCATTATCGATATTTTTAATTATCTTTTTGGAGACTTCGACTAGACTTGGTCTCAGAATTTTGTCATTTAGCATGTATCCCTTCCGTATTTCTTTGGTGACTGTACTCTCTGGCAAGTCGTCTCGATAAGAGAAGCTTATAGCATCGTGAATGTTCGGATCAAATGGGGTGCCAACGGCCTCGATCTCTCTGACTTGTTCTGATTCTAGCAAATGTTCTAGGTTCTTCTTGATACCTTGTAGGCCTTCTGTCACCAAGGAATCGGACTTGCTTTGCTCTGCCATCTTTAGGGCCCTTGTGAAATCATCGTAAACATTCAAAAATTTAGATAGAAGCTCGCCTCTGCTCGATTCTATCTTGGAATTCATCTGTCTTTCAATCTGTTTTCGATAATTGTCGAAATCTGCGGCCATATACTTTAGTTTATTGAGATTGCTGTCAGCTAGCTCTTTTGTAGTAGACAACATTTCTTTTACCTCGGCCAGTTCCCGTTCTAATGCTTTGGTCTTGTCAAGATCAGTCGACTCTATATTATTATTAAATTCATCTTCTTGCTCATCCTCATTAATTACCATTTGCCTTCTCCTCCAATAGCGCTCAGCTGATGGAAGCTATTCAGAAGCCTGATAATTACATATCGGTCTCTGCTAGATTTTTTATACTGAAAGCCGCGGCACATTTATAATAATCTGTTGTTAACATACCATAGGATTTTTCTTATAAATGCCAAATATATTATTATAATTTGATAAAAAAATTGAGATTTGGAGATCGACTACATTTATTTGATTAAGTGAAAAAATAAAGCAGATTAGGAGATCCCTAAGTTTGGAAAAGTGGCAACTTCGATACCCAATTCCCCTTGTATCTTTCTAATCTTTGTTGCGTATTCTGTCATTTTGGGATTATCAGCTTGGACTTTGGCGATCCGGTAGCCTTTCCACGCTTTTCTTAGCGCACCCCAGCTTTGCCCCTTTGAAAAGTTGCTATCAGAGGCTGGAACCGGCGTATCTTGGTTAAGTGACATTATTGCAGTCATTGTATGAAAGCAAGTTGTAATCTCTCTACTTAGAACTGTCAGTCAATATTTTCCAATTTCTGGGTTAAAACTTATATATATTAATTCTGAATATGATCTTATTTCTGATAATATGAAGGGAGTTACTGTCCTTCTTCGGGAAATCTTTCAAGTTCATAAGAATTTTTTCATTTACGTTGCTTATGCATAATTTCCCTTTATGGATGATCTTGCTCCACATGCCTCGCATAATAGAAAGCCTAATTTCTTGCTTTTTTCAGTTCTTGTATCGGGACTCCCACATACCGGGCATATGACATAGTCCTTGACATATCTATCAATAAGTGCACCAAATGAGGAAGGCTCCTTGCGCCCTAGAAAAATGACTCTATCACCCGCGATATAACCGGCAGAGGCTAATTCCTTGTTGAGGTATAACAAAAGCTTTTCTGGTTCTCTTCTTAAGGCTTTTGGGAAATCCATAAAGTTTCTGAATATGGTACGCTGTCCTACCCATATTACCTGAGGATCCGGAATTTCCAAACGAGATACCTCTTTTCGATTGGTACTGCTAACATTTTGTTGTAGACGACCAAGTAGCTTTTCATAGTCAAGCTTCGATTGTGGGGGCATCTTGAAAATTTACACCCATCGGCCTAATGTGCGTTTTGTTATAACCTACTAGTTAGATACCATTTATTCCTAATTTTTTTCCTTTCG
>JBQCDO010000089.1:0-2571 GCA_051961195.1 Nitrososphaeraceae archaeon
CTGCCACATTTATTAAATAATTCGCATAAATTTTCATGTCCGTATTTTTATTCGGATTATCCAATTCGTGAGTGGGTGATTCATTAGGTTGGTTTATGGCCAAATCAGCTTCAGCGTAATAGGGACGTACATTTGAACTCGAATTTGCTATCGCACGAGGATTGTTAGAAACAAGCTGTAATTCCAATTTCATATTATTATAACTTATGTTTGCTACTCTCATTCCAGTAACTACTCGGCACCCAAATTGGCGAGCATCAAGTACAAGCTGTCTAGTTATCGCTCCATAATTAACAGATGCATCTCTAGTACAATAAATCGCCGAAATGCACCTTACCCTCGGCTCAAATTTTGAAATCATACTGCCGTCGAGAAAGAGTAACTCATTTCTCTGCAAACCGTTTTCAAAACCCCATTCGAGATACTTGTGTAGGGCATCGATGCCCTTATCATGCGTGGCAACAGATATGACTCCGTCTAGTATAAATGGCAAGTGAGATAATTTGCAATAGTCAAGTACCATCTGGAATCCCAAAAACGCTGCTTTTGCAAACATCCTCTTGTGTACGGGATCGTAAAGGAACGGTGCGTGAACCTTTCCAGTATTTCTGTTACTGGCATGCGAAGCCACTTCGAGCTCCTTTTCAACCAATATCACACTGTTGGATGAGAATGCAGAGACAAAATACGCAATCGAGGCGCCAAGAATGCCGCCTCCGATAATTGCAATATCATAATACTGATTTAGCAAAACACTATGCAAGGAATAGTAAAGGTGAATCTAATTAACTTTAGCCAACTTCGAATTCACTTATCTAATTGAGAGAGTACATTCCTAGCAAATCAAGTTCTCAAATAGTTTTATTGATAATTATTATGTCTACTTTATCTCGGTTTAATTCTTAGTTTAAGTCACCTATTGTTGGGAGTCTATCTACAAATATTTTCTATCAACCGATGCACAGATTTAATTTCGACTGATATCCCGATACTAATCCATCCAACTATGAATTTCACAATAAGACAAATCTGATTTTTGAGAGCGTAATATTTCTCCTAATGCAAATAAGTCATTACCACATTATGCTGATTGAGAATTAAGACATGAACAACAAAACAACATATGCAATAGTAGCTATCGCAGCACTTGCAGCAATATTGATAACAACTACTGCAGCAAGTAACGCGTATGCATGGGGACACCATCACCACTATGCTAAAACAAAACAGTCTCAATCACTAGCCCAAGCAAATGCTTGTGGAAACGGTCAGTTTCCAATGAAGGTGGACTGCCAGAATGCAGGTTCACAAATTCAAGGCAAACGTAACGCAGCATCAGTTGCAGCTTCACAGTAGAACCAATTTCATTGTATGGTAATCTCCTTCCTATTTTTTGAAACGTTTCTTTTTATGAGATAACGTTGCCTATTGTTGGTCATTACTAACATCCTTCTATCGATAAATTTATTACACATTTGCAATCTGCATTTAAGATCACCAAAATTATAAGACTGGTATCAGATTTATAGGACTTGAATAGAAATTAGGATCCATTACCATTAGTGCGACTCAGTACGCTAGGGAAAATAATCCAGGGTAATGATCCTTGTTTATGTCTAAGACAAGGATCTACCATGGAAGCTTGCCGCTTCGAAAGTAGTGATTCAAAGTATATCCTATTCCGATGCAAAGAAGAAATGCCATTAAACCCATCAAAAATCGTAACTTTTCCCGCTTCAATAATTTAATGATATAGAATTGTCGGTTATATCTTTAACCCGCTATCGATAAATATCTACACCTATTCTTGTCTTTAGGTTAGTATATGGATATGCATTCTGAAAGATTTCAAGTTTACTAATTGATCCAAGCAAGTTTGCATACCCGTGGAAGATATTCAAGGCATGAGAGAGTGGCATCTAACATTATATTGCCTATTCTCAGACATCTCTTAGGTTTCACAGGCAATGATAAATATTCATCAGATCCTACTATAGTAAGAATTTTCAACATGGTTGATTATACTAATACATGTTTTCTAAAGCAAAATGTAGGATTTGTGGAGACGCAGTTCGATTTGCTCTTAGGCATCTTAGAGTAAAGCATCCAGAAACTTTGCAAGATAACGATGTCTCCAAGCTAAGGATGTCAAAAATAATGAGAAAGTACTTTACGTGAATTACAAATCGATTACGCCTAGACTTAATTAATAAATAGTCTCAAATCTATAATATTATAGTGAATAGTGGAGTCGACAATGGTCGAAGCATATAATAATCGTCATGGTCCAGACTTTCGACACATTTATGGCAATGGTAATACTAATAGTACTCCTACCACCAATGATATAGATCTTAATGAATGGGAGCTTCGAATACTTGCAGCCCTCAAGAGTAGCTCAAAGACAGAAAGAAGGATTTGTAAAGAAGTAAAGCTTAACGCATCAATTGTCTCTGAAATCATTACTGTTTTAATCGAAAAAGGGTTGATTTCGAGCGCTCGAAAACGAAAATTGTACTTTCACTCATGCGAGACCTTCTCAACAACACTTGATGCCCTGAAAATTCTCGA
>JBQCDO010000090.1:0-8773 GCA_051961195.1 Nitrososphaeraceae archaeon
AAAAATCAAACATTCAAGCAATAGCCATGTGGGGATTGCGTAAATCTCTTGCGTCACGAGTTGGAAAAGGTCGATACGCTATGGCTGAATATGAGAAAATAAAGCTTATAACTTTTCCACTAGAAACCGATCATTTCCTTCTTGTCACAACAGAGGTAGAGTCAGATCATAACAATATCATAAACAATGTTCTTAAATTACTGAAAAGCTAAATCCAAGTATTGAGCATTTCAAAATTCATTCTGACCTTTCATTAGTAACGATTTGACCATCCCACCTTTGCATGATTGTGACTACCTTCCCACATTTTGAATTGATGGTCCTAGAGATTCATGTATCAGGCATTATTTCTACTAATGCATCTATAATAACTGGAAGATTTACTGGTAAAGCCTGTACTCCTATAGCTGAGCGAGCATGCGTACCTACTTCTCTACCATACAATGTAAGGATTAAATCAGAAAAGCCATCAGCTACATCAGCTGTCTTAGTAAACCCCTCAGCCGTATTTATCATAACTCTAACATGCAGCCATGCTGCAACTTTGTCCAGCCTACCCAGTTCACGTTTGAGACTACCTAATATCGATAAACCAGCTAATTTTGCAGATTCATATCCTTGCTCAACAGACACATCGTTTGTTCCTACCTTGCCATAAGGTCCAGCAACAGAACCATCATGATTCTGCGGTCCATGACCTGAGATGTATGCTTTATCTCCTCGAAGCCGAATCCATACAGAAGGGGTTTTAACGTCTGATGGTACTTTTAGTGGTTGTGGAATTTTGAGACCAAGAGAGTTAAGTTTAGATTCTATTTGATCCATGCATATACATTATATTTCAATAATGGGGTTATTATCAAGTTCTGTAATTATGTTAAAAATGTAAGTGAATTCCACTCCAGCTTCTTGATAACCCTTTATGATCTACTCAATATATGGATAGTTGAAAAGTCATCAAACTTGAAATCAATTCTTATTTACAGAATACATCGTTTGGTGCGCATGCCTCTTTTTAAATACATGCGCGAAAATAAATAATTGCTGATACTCATTCTGGCCTACAGGTCATTAAAATATCGGATAGAGTTAGTTGCAAGTCAAATTCATCGCAGACAAAGATTTCAATCCTAACTCCATTCCTGAACTCAGTATGCCAAAAGATGGAAGAAAAGCTATCAGTGGTTCTTGGTAGGGACCACCAATCATAAGATTTGCAGGCCAACCAATTCGAAAGCCATTTTCAAGTAACCAATTAATTACTTCATGATTACGGGCAGGAGTAAAGAAACCAGAGCGACTATTGTAGACGCGCTAGCAATTATCGCCTTGAGCTCATTATTTGACTTTGCAACTACATAGCAAAATCTAAGATATCAGCCACTATAAAAGCTATCACGTATATCTTTACCAATCTACTCAGTTTTCAGGTGTTACGTTTAAGTAATTAGCTGTCCCTTTGTAAACATGGTTAATACAATTTTTTCACAGAAGGATTCTGACTATTTGAAATCCCAACGTCTTGCAAGAATAGCCACGGCCGCACCATCATCAGAAGAAAAAGGAACTATACAACCAGATGTTGTACCTGTCGGTTTTGATTTCGATGGTGAATATATTTACGTAGGTGGAATGAACCTTGCCAGATCTACAAAATACAAAAATGTTCATAAAAACAATAAAGTTGCCATCATCGTTGACGACTTGAAAACCATTGAGCCATGGGATCCTCGTGGTATAAAGATCTACGGAACTGCTGATATAGTTACTCGTCAAGGTGGATATATGGATGAAACTGGACACTCTAATAATCAATATATTCGAATAACTCCTTACAAAAAATGGAGTTGGGGAATTGAAGAGCCTGTCTTTGTTGAGGGAAAATTTAATGTAAAGAAAGCCAAAAGAAGTTAAAGAAACCCTAGAAACTTATTCAAATAGTCCTTCTGTACGCATCAGAATAAAACTACTGCAACTCTTGGTATGAATAGAACTCGGCAGTATGGTTAAAAGATAATGTTTTAATGGACCTTCTAATTTCAACTAGTCTAGGAATGCTTTTATTCGGCGTGGGTAGTGTCGTCTAGTCTCTGGGGCTTTCAATGCATAAGGAAAGTTCGATAGAGGATCTTGATATTGTGTTGTTGTTGTAGTTGTTGTAGTTGTTATAGTTGTTATCATTGTAGTTGCTTCTGTGACAGAGGGACAGCAGCTCCCATAGAATGCATTCACTTAATCATATATCTAATAGACGCTAAAGTATACATGTTATTTGTAGATGACTTGAATTGTGTTTGCATCTCTATACTAAGGTTGATGTCAAATCTAATCAAGGAATCTTCCAATAACAATCAAATCATATGCGCTACCCACTAGTCAATGTTTATGAATATAGATAGTATCGAGAAAATTATTATAGTATGTGACAATGCTGGCCCAGAGGTGTGTGAATCACATTTGACTTTATGGTAGGGCTCAAAATAGATCTAGATAAGACTGTCTTTGAAAATAAGCGTTTGATAATGATGATCCGGCGAAATTCATACATAGATCTGCTCTTAATAAGTCTCCATGCCCGTTCTAGTACGATATAACTTTCGAAGTTTAAAGGCTTTCCAGTCCTCGATAGAGTGAAGATATATAGAATAATTATTGTTTAAATCAAGTACAATTTAAGAATTTGACGATGAACTTGAATTTTTCTTCATATATTCGATAGTCCTCAGTTCATGTTCCATAACTTCATTGCTTATGTCAGACATGCTAATGACCCCATTTGTGGCGTCAATCGCCTTCTCTCAGCATCTTGCTGGAGTATCGACAGCCCTGGTCTGGAGCAACTGGCTCACAGACTCTATGCCGGAATCATAATAATACTGTGATTAAGGTATATTGAATCTGGTGACTACTGTATTCTTACTAATCTCAATCCTAGGCATGACCCCGATAGTAGTTTCCATTCCATATTCTAACCAGTTCTTAAGAAAGTTTGACCATTTTTGTCCCATATTGTGAATTATAGTAATTGTAGTTGGATTTAGACTCGTCAATATTAATTTCATATTCACCAAATCCGTTGTATCGACATACCAAAGAGAGGTATCTAAGGTATGTTTCTAGATCGGCCCCTCTTAAACCAAAATAATAGAAATTGTTTGGGTATCAAAGCGCCTATCTCTTTGGCAATTTGTATAAGTTTGTCATCTTCAACTCCTTGAATAATAGAACTAAAACTTTCTTGCTTTAAGGTGATAGTATCGTATCTCTCATTATATCTATCCATTTCAATATACTTTGTCATTATGATTCCAATACTTCCAGACAACAAATAATGTGTATTACAATATAAACATCTGTAGTCAATGTAAACCTCCTACATAATAGAGGATATCTAAATTCTATTGATGGAATTCAAAGAACAGAATGAAATAAAATACAATGGTAGAAAAATCGCCTCATCTATTTTATTGGCTGGACTAGTTCTAAGCTCTGTGCTAGCCGTACTTCTTTATTCTCTGTCCTTCCCAAATTACGCTATTAGCATTGCTAGAGCTCAAAATACACGACACAAAAATGTACTTATTGTCACAACAAGTCATAACGTATTAGGAAAGACAAGTTATCCTACAGGTTTATGGCTACCTGAAATGACCCACCCATTTTTCGCATTGGAAAATGCTGGCTTTAATATTACAGTTGCAAGTATTAAGGGAGGTAATGTTCCTATAGATCCATATAGCGTCCCTTCCAATCCACAAGGTACAAACAGGGATGATCCAATCACTTATAAATTTCTGCATATACCAGCTGACGTGACAAGGATAAACCATACCGTCCCTATTTCCAATGTTGATCCAAATAAATATTCTGCTGTAGTATTTCCAGGTGGAAATGGAGCAACATATGACTTCCCTTGTGATAAAAACGTAAATAAGATTGTTGCTGATATTTATGACATGGAGGAATTGTAGCAGCTGTCTGTCATGGTCCTGCAGCTCTTCTAAATGCAACATTATCTAATGGACAATACCTAATAAAAGGAATGAAGGTTACTGGCTTTTCAAATGAGGAAGAAGCAATAACTGAAATACTAATTGGCAAAAAACATGTGTTACCATTCTTCCTGGAAAATGAACTTCCTAAGCGTGGAGCAATCTATGAGAAGGTATACGTACATGAACCACTTGTTATAGTAAGCGGTAATGGAAGGCTAATAACAGGACAGAATCCTGAATCAGCCACAAACGTCGGTGAAAAAGTTGTTGAAATTCTTAAGGGAGGACAAGCAACATAAATACAACTCGGTTCAAATCTAAATCTAAATCTAAAATTGCAGGCAAAATCTATGCCGCCGTATTTCTCCAGCGTTACGTTGGTTTGTTAGACTTCTGTAAGGTTTGTATAACTCGTTGCAAATTTGGCTCGATTCGTCTTCCTAAAGCACGTCAATCCAATAAAATCTCCGTATAAAATGGTTGTTCGTTAGTTTATCTCGGATGCATACTGATTGAAGTACTACCTCTATTATCAATATGCGATATGGTTCAATTACGTGAAATCTGATTTTGTTGGATCAGCATAGTGAACAATCTGCTCTTTTTGCAATACTGAGAAAAGCAGATGGATGGTGATGGTATTTCTATAACTTTAAAACATCATATGGCTTTGCGGATAATAGTTATCATAGAAATCAAAGATGATGAGATGTCGACTGCGATATTGTCATTTGACAATTATGATAGTACAAGTTCATGAAATATTAAATGTAATTTGATCGGAATTAAAGCATGGTCTTGATATTTTTTATATTCTGATTCATTTCAGTTCTCATTCGCAAGACCTGATTTGTAGTTCTATTTTTTTAAAAACCATCTATTATTTCTAGATTATTAGCCTAATCAACTAATAATTTTCACAGTCGTCTGTTTTTGTGTCCCCCTCAAAAGGATGGAAATCTCGTATTGTATCATCTCCTGGACCGCAATTAAAATAGTCTGCATCTGGGCCTCCAATAAGTATATCGTTTCCTAGACTACCAAATAATATATCGTTACCTGCACCACCGTAAAGAATATCATTACCTGGACTACCATCTAGGATATCATTATTTAGCCCACCACATAGTGCACGGTCGGATTGATTATCGCTACCACCCAAAACTGAAATGATGTTATTGGCGCCGAAGTTTTCCGCTGTACCATCGTCACCTGCTAGAGTATCCCTTACCGAATTCAGACTAATAGAGCTATTACTTAATGCTATACTTTGATTCAAAGTATTATAATTAATACCAACATTCGATTCTTCACTAATACTCTCGTTGATACTATTATCATTGATTTCGATAGAATTAGAATGGTTGTTGTCGTGTGTTATATTTTGAGTTCCACTAGCAGTAGTGGATGATACATCACCGCAGGAAGAAATGGTTGTTGCTACTGTATGATTCATATTTCTCAGAAAATTTTTAGTAATATTCTTGATTCCGTCATGTTCGATCTTTATATTCCTAGAGTTAATGCCGCGATCATTTTTATTATTGATGGCAGCATTAACTTGGTCCATACGATACAAGCTCGTAAATATATCTAACATTAATATTATTAGTAGAGTCACGAAAATTTTAACCATCAAAACCCCTAGTCTTCCACCTGCCTAATTCCATTACTCTATATGAATCGCAATTATTTTAGGATGATGTAAATTTATTTTCATCACTTTCTATGTGGCCATCCAAGTTATTATTGAGGATAAGAAATATAAAATAATTTATGAATGCTGCAAACGATCGATGTACTGGCACAAGACCGCCACTCAATTTCTTTGCTGGCTTATAGTCATTGCTTACATTATATTTTAATGGTATATACAAATACCAGAAATGGGTTTCATATATGGTATTCAGACATACGGACTGGCTGGCAATGTAATAAAAAATATGCAAATCAGTATTGATTAAGGACCATTTGAATATTAGTTACACAAAATATTTTTAATGATCTGAAATTTTCGCTACTGTTATTTTCATTTCCAAAAATAGATATCCTTATTCATATCGATATCAAATCGCCATACTAAATTGGTATAACTTGATATAGTTTGCTAAAAGAAAGAGCAATCCTGCAAAGTATTCCAGTCATGTCAATGGTAGGTTGACAGTCGGGTTATGATCGAATCAAAATAGAGTATCATGTAGGTTATTCTGAATTTGCGTAGGCTTATCACCAAATGAAGTCAGGTACTTGGTAAAGTTAATGAGATGAGTTCAACGATTACACCTTTACTCCATCCATATTTCTTGCTCATTAATATAGAGACTTGGGCGGCCAGGCCAGATTCTTTCTCCAGATTAATTATTCGTGCCGTTCCTTGAAAAAAGGCGTTATCTATAGAAAAGATAACCTTTGGATTGTGAAGTATATTTCGTACCCAATGTGCATTATTTTCGTGTTCTGAAATTATATAATATCTTCCGTCGTGTTCTACAAACCAAATCTCTATCTTATGTTTCTTGCCAGTCTTCCAGCCCGAAGTGCTTAAATAAAGAAATTGTGGTTCGGCCTTGGCTGCCACCTCACTTATTTTACTTTATCGAAACGCGAAGACACGTCGTCCCAGTTTACAACATTCCACCAAGCGGAGATATAGTCAGGCCTTTTGTTTTGATATTTGAGGTAATAAGCATGTTCCCAAACATCACATCCTAAGAGTGGGACTAAACCTTCAGTCCTGGGACTTGTTTGATTTGGCATGGACTTGTAGTCTACTTTTTTGGAAGATGGATTATAGACTAGCCATCCCCAGCCACTGCCTTGAATCAATGCAGTAGTAGAAGAGAATTTTTCCTTAAAGCCTGAAAAACTTCCAAATGATGTATTAATTGCATCTGAGATAGATCCGCCTGGTTCTCCACCACCATTTTTCTTCATATTGTTCCAAAATATTCGATGGTTATCAAATACTCCACCATTAAAGTTAAATGCACTTTTTTGATCTGCTGTCACTTGATCAAGGCTTGATAATATTTCAAGGATATCTTTTTCTTGAATTTCAGGAGAACATTTATCTAAAGCAGCATTCAGTTTGTCGGTATAAGTTTGATGATGTTTTGTATGGTGTATCTCCATAGTTCTTGCATCAATATGTGGTTCTAATGCATCGTAGGCATACGGTAAAGGAGGTAATTCATATTTTTTCATAGTTGATAGAGAGCAATAGTCATAAATAAAGTATGATGTTTACAAGTCATATAGTTTATAAGAGTTATAGTTCGAAACCTTGTCGTTTTCACAACTAAATAGAGGAAATGAAAACACATCGAGTATAAAGTAGAAGATGGTAAGGTTATAGACAATATTGATAATGGTGATGGGAGCACTTACTTATCAACTACAATACTGGACATAGTGACTCCTGTTAATAGAAAAAGAAATTTAGCGACAGGTGTAGCAAGTTCAAAAGGATTTGAAAAACAAGAGTATGAGACAATGCTTAACAGCACAGATCTTTGTCAAATATTAGAGGAAGAAAACAGCAAATTGAGAAGCACCTAAGAGATAAACAAAAATGGTTATGGGCGATTGGCGATGAAGTTTCATTATAATGAAGAAAGTATCTGGAGTTGGGCTAGCTAACGTTATGCAGATTAAACTGTTTCTTGATCAAGACTTGAAATTCTATCTGACATACTCCTTCTTGCGTCTAAGGTCACGGGGCATCTTTTCCTACTACGAATGTGAAATCAAGATTATCTGACGTAACTGCTTGTAGAATCACTTTTGCAACCTCAGTTACTGATTTAGAAGTTAACAGCTTTCTGGAAGAGATAGTCTAGCATACGGGTTGCAATCGTCGACAGAGAAGATTGCCTCCAATTCGTTTATTATGGACTGGTAACGGTTACCATATCTATCAGCCTATGGAAGGATTCATTCTAGAAGAAGAGGAAAGATTTGCAAGATTTGCTGATTCTGTAGGCAAAGATCTCGCATCTAAATTTATGCAATTTGCAGAAGAGTTTTTAACGAATAAAAAAGGCGATCCACAACATAATCCGTCTGTCTATTCATGCTTGGTTCGAATTCCAGGGACAATAAATTCGAAGTGTGGACAAGAAGTTACAATAGCTCAGCGCTGGGAGGGTCAAAGGCCTGCACTACAGTATCTGTTACGCAATTTCATATGATGGCTCATAGTTGAAAAGATCGAGGAATCCAAATACACCAAGCAGGCTCGCGCCAAGAGTATAAACACGGCAAAAATCTTGTGGATAGAAAAACTATTACAAACTCCAATAGACGATTATAGGAAGTTTGCAATATGACGCATCTTATCTCCTTATCTTATTAATATTAGAAAGCGTCCTCCTGGTGAGGCTTCCAATACGATTAAAAATTTGCTTAATAGATGTAATAATTTAAGACAACTAGACTTTACTCCGAACTACACGATCAAATATAATATTAATTCAGCAAAGCGGAATGACTATCTACCAATAAGTCTGGAAAAACTAAGGATAGAAAATGCTTATTTGTACAATGTGCTGGCTAGGTAACGAACTCTAAACCCTCGCAATCTTATAGCCGACCGATCAATTGCATGAGTCGCGTCTGCTCATCATCATCTGCACCTGTTGTGTGCACTAGCGATACCATTACCTCGTCAAGACCTGCAGTCAGAAGTTCGGTAAGCCGATCAGCCACTATTGATTCATTTCCAGAAATAACCAAGCTATCTACAAGAGCATCAGGTACCGTCTGGTCTGACGTCAATG
>JBQCDO010000091.1:0-10803 GCA_051961195.1 Nitrososphaeraceae archaeon
CGTACTTCGATACATGAATTGATGTAAGTTTGACTTGATATATTGTCAATCGAGTGTAATCAATAGCAAACTAAATAGAAAAAATATCAAACCAGCCTTATAAGCTTATAGCTAGTATTAAATAGCCTCTTTCGTGCTACGTTAATAGCCTGAGCAGAGGAGTCGCATCCAATCCAATTTCTTGCCAATCTTGCGGCAGCGACTAAAGAAGTCCCAGATCCGCAAAAGAAATCGGCAACTAATGCCTTAGGACTAGAAAACTGGCCAATAATTCTTTCTAATAATTGTTCATGCTTTTCTGTTTCATATCCAGTTGAATATCCATAGCTTTCTACATCTAGCCAGATGTTATCCAAAACCGTCCTACTCTTTGGTGGAATCCAATATTCAGCATATTTAACTTCTTCTCTTTTCCGGATAAACTCTAGCCTCCTGCCAGTTTGGAGCCAATATTTTTCGAGCGGAACTTGTGAAAAATAACACTGATAGCGCTTATAGTTCTGCACGGCCTTCATGGCCCTGGATTTGGTCCACTTCCATTGACCCCTTTCCGGGATATAACCTAGAAGATTGTAACGCATAGTAGGTCTATTTACATTACTCCAAAATCCCATCCATTTTGAGTCTACTGTATTCACTTTCATTGGTAACGGGAACTTTGCTGAGATATCCTTCGAATACCATAAAATCGAATCGTTTGCAATATGCATTCTGCCCATGGATTTGAACTGATAAAGCAAATTCTTTCTCCTCCCCCTTTTAATTACTATCTCGTTTCGAAAGTTGCGATAACCGAACAATTCATCCATAACTACTTTTATGTAGTGCACCATATGCCAATCCATGTGAATGAAAAGAGATCCCGAAGGTGACAGTAAACGTCTTATATTTTGCAGCCGGGGATACATGCTATCCAAATAAATTTTTAATGGATTTCCACCTCTAAACGTATCATCGAAAGCGAGCCTTTGACTGCCCTGGGTTCTCAAAAAATACTTGTCTCTCGTTAAAAAAGGCGGGTCGATATATATAAGGTCGATTTTATTCTCAAAGCCGTTTTTTATTAGATATTCCATGGCCTCAATATTATCACAGTGGAAAAGGATGTTCGTCATTGTGTTATTTTTGAATTTTACGTGTTTCCACAATTGTCATTTTGCACGAATTCTCGCACCAATACGTGTGATAAATTAATGTCATTTTGGTCCTGATTGAGTTTCATGCAACACTCATTGATTTAGTTAACGTCGAATCCGATGAAGCGGTATGACCCACAACTAATCACAAATTAATATACCCTTTAAAGCACGAAGTAAAAGTAACCACTCGCATTTTGCCTCATGAAACTATTCGAAATTTATATATTTTCAAATAAAGTAATTATGCGATATTACAGTTATATATTTGGGTAATAATCTAACCTGAAGCAAGTTGGGAGTTCTGGCAGATTCATCTATGGGGATTTTTGAACCTACAGATATTTCTTCTAGAATATTGAACTTTATTGATGGAAAACTAGAATTTCCAATTGTGGCAAAGCACGAGTTAATGGCGTCTTTTTACCTATTTGGTAAGGATTTTGGAGTTGCTACTGCTGAATTGCCAACCGCAGTTGACTTGGCTAAGAGAACTGTGAATCAACTTGTGGACGAGATCAAAGCCCTTACAGAAACCTCGAATAGAATGAATTCCGAATCAATTCGCGAAAATTTTAATCGACGTGTGTTACAGTTGTATGCAGAAAGACACGGACAGGATATTGAAATGCACAAAAGAATTTCTAGGGATCCTACGATTCTTTCTGCATGTTTTGTGCAGCATGTAGCATATTATAAACAACAATACTTTTTTGAGCTCTTTCCTCCATTGAGTGAAGACAAATTACCTGCAGAATTACAAACAAGTCTGCTGCATAGAATGGTCTTATTGGGATATAATGTAAAAAGAGAAGATGCGTTACCATTAGGAGGTTCTATTGGCTATTTCTTGAAATGGTTTAAGGAACAATCTATCCGGAAGAGTTAACTCACAAATAGTAATGTACAATTAGAAATGGGATTTGTTAATCTAGAGTAATTAGTTTATTTGTCCATTTTTATTAAGTTGTTCATACTTGGCCTTGATATACTTGATTAACTTTATTGTGTCCAATTCTTTCAGGCTGATTCTATTAGAAGCAATATATGATCTAAATAGTTCAAATTGATCTGCGTATTCAGGGATCTCTCTGACTGAATAATCAAGTATATCGTTGTAGCTACGTAACGGAAAGTAAAACTTCTTTGCTATTTTGTTAAGTATTTTTCTTGCCTGATTGTCAATAATGCCTCGCTGTTCTGCTAGAAACAGATTAAATCTTATATCAATCATTGCTTCAGATTGTAACCTATAACTGTTTTCCTCAAATGTGACAGCAACCTCGTCATCGGCTGAGACTATGCCCTTTCTGTATAAATTAAAAATCGTACCAATCCCTATCATCCCAAATCGTTCCAGTTCTACAGCTCTCAAAGCGCCGAGACTTGCTGCACCTACGACGATAACGTTTTTCTTAGTTACGAGCTGATATACCTCTATAGGAGTTGGCGGATAATCCTGGAGAAACATTCCATCCACCAAACCGACTATAGAACCGTCTGAGGATAATCCAAGTCGCAATAGATCTCCCTTTTTCGCTGGGGGTCTGTATTCAGCATCGAATACCTCCTTTGCCCTTTCACTATTCATGCTTGGACCAAGAAAAATAATAGGTCTTTTCATTTCTTAAAAAATTTCCTCGCTCTCCAACCTACGACTGACTTGGTTATCTTAAATGTTTCAAGACCTGGTACTACTGCCCTAACTACAGGAATCTGCAGTTTACTATTTGTCAAATTGACGATTATCACCTGGGTTAGACCTGCCTTCCTCAGTCGATTTAGTATTAATTTTATATCGTCAAGTATATCGGAATTGTAGTAACCAGCTATCTCGGAATACTTGATACTCTTCTCGGACGGAACAAATCGCCATGAACGCTTTTCATCTGTGTTCTCTTGGCTGTATTTTACTTTTCTAAGGTCGTCCCTGGCCCCTTGGATATTGGCCGCCCTTGTTTGTGAGACTTCTGTTATTGCGCGCAACAATGCAACTCTGGGATCTGGATGGGTCCCATGTCCTTCAGCTAAGTAGCCATAATCCTGCGTAACCCATTCAACGCTTGCTGCATTGAATGTTGGGATACCGATTTCAGTCGTTATATCCTTAACGATTAGAGATATGTGATTTCTTTCAAAGATTTTGATAAGATTCCGTACCGGTTCAAATTCCATATCTGAAAAATCGACATCAGAAAATACTCCAAACTCATCCTTAAATTTATCAATAGTAATTGTAGGGCTGGAAAAGCCACGGGCTCTCAATGCCTCTGCGATATGCCTCACGTAATGAAATGGAATTGCACTGGCGCGCAGTTCGGCAAGACTAAGGGCATCGCGTTCAATCAATTCACATAAAGAGTGGCATATGGCCTCTTCCATGACATTTCCAGAAGCCAATCCGTTTGTGTGATAGAATGAAAAGGGATTAACAGAAGGGGGCACAGGTTCGTATCTGAACAATGCAAGGGAGGCAGGTACCATTACTTCTCTATCGTTTAGCAAGTCAAAGCCCAACAGATAGTCCATCTGCATGTCGTCTCTAAATTGAAATCGGGTAGGTTCGCAGATTTGATCAGGATGCACAACAGTATATCTCTTCGAAAGCTCTTCGTAGCTCGATCGAATCAGGTTCCTATTGTCGGTGTTCGGTAATGAAGAGTATCTTTCGATCGATTCCATAATTGCACTAGCCATCGCATGTCTCCTTGTTGGACCTTTCCCACTATAGACCCATATGTAATCGAGAGTTCCGGGGACAACTGCCGAGTAATTGGGGATATCGAGTACATCCAACCCAGTAATGTCTGCCAACCTTGTAAGCCCAATAATTTTTGATAATGGCCTGATGTTTCTGAGAGTCAAGTTAGGAGGCTGAACTCTCGATGTTCCTTCAGCAGTCCATTTCCTTCGACTTTGTAATTGCAATATTTAGTTGACTATTCCCATTGAAGGCCAGCATTTAATTCTTATCGAAGCTAAGCCTTGAACATTCAGCCTAGTGGAACGAGGTCTTATGAATGGTAATCCTGCGTTGGATGGTGGTTTTATTCTAATGCGATAAAAAGACAAAATATTTAATATTTTAGAAACTGCGAGGAAGAATGAGCACTCGAAAAAGGGTTACAAGAAATTAGTTTTAAAAGGAAAGCAGTCGAACGGATAAAGGAGCTAAATACAGAAAAATGATTTAATAGTTAGACTGGCTTATATATTATTCATTAAGATTATATACTGGAATCATGCAAACGATTTGCTAATTGGACTCTAGACAGAAGGAAGCTGAGATTATTAGCGATATTCTACTTAAGGCTGCGAGTGAACCTGACTTTAGAAATCAGCTCATACGAGCACCAGCAGAGGTTTTAAATCAATATAACATATCAGCTGAGGCCAAAACTGTCATAAAGAATAGCATCACTGATCTTACTCAATGAAAGTTAACGGTAAATTCTTAAACTGTTCATAATAACATATTACTCTTTAAAGTGATCAAGGTTATGTAGAGCAAAGATTTTTTGATCTAATCTGACAATTTCAAGAAGTAATAAATGTGCCCCGTCTCTGACTCACACCTAATCACAGGTAGCCATACAACTTTGTGTATTCCTCCTAGTGCACTCTCTTTTACGGGGTTGCCTATGGCGCCAATTGAGTTCCGATACAACGCATACCAAGTGATTCACGTGGTGACCTCGTAAACAGACACTCAAGTTAGGCCAGGCATGTACCTGATAACATTTCCAAAATATAAACATCAGGATCCTATACGTGCAGTACTCTAGAAAGATTAATCTCGAAACCGGCCACCGGGACTCTCAACTTGAAACTATCTCTAGCCGAGGCTGAGATTTCGCCTAGTTCTCCAATCCACTCAGAGTCTGTGATAACCCTTGCACATCTTCCGTCAGCAAAGTATGAGCGTTTCCCGGGTTCGGTTTTTATTTCCTTGGCAAATGAGGATTCAAGGAGTCCTTGCAACACTGATTTCGCTTCGGTAAAGTTAGATTTGGTACCTGCTAGCAACACTGCTAGATGCCACTGCTCTCGATTCGTCTCATTACTAAAGACTTTTGCTATTTCAAATATCTTCTGCGGGTAGGCTTCATGGATATTGCGAGAGAGATTCTGCATCAAAGATGGCAGTAACGAGTCGCGTAGATTATCGAGTCCGACATTTTGAGCACCTTCAACAGTTAGTACTTTGTCAGGTTGCCATTCAACGCCCATATAATCAAATTGTATATTCTTATCGATAAGACTAAAGTTATTTACTTCCAAAAATCCTAGACCAACCATAGTTACTCTTATGATGCCGAGATAGCGTGAAAGTAAGTTCAGATTTCCAGATATGTTGGAAAGTGGTATAGATGGAATGAGATTGTTTATTCCATAGCCTGTAGCGACCTCATCCACAATATCGATTTTATCGATAATGTCTACTCTATATCTGGGAATGGTGCAAATAATATTTCGGTGATCCTTCTTAACCACTCTGGCATCTAAACGACACCTTCTTAAAGACATCATAATTTCTTCGGTAGATAACTTTGTTCCAAGCGTCGAGTTAACTTGGTTGGTTGTTATTACCATCTGTGAGGATTTCAAATTAGGTGAGTAGTTGATGGCTTCAGGTGTTTCCACGACTACGCTATGGAGCGTAAATCCTATATCATATACCGTTGCTGCCAGTATAGCGATGATGTCTTCGGCAAGCTTGCGATCCACTGAAGTTGCTTCTATGAATAAATTGCTTACGCCTGGTTCAGTAGTTCTAGAAACACAGGTTACTAGCGGTGGTATCGAGATTAGTCGATTACTCTTGTCTAGTAACGCCGGGTAGTTTCCACCTGACTTTTTTTGCAATTTGTGGTATTTAGTCCCCGTCGCGGGGTTATTTAGCAATTCGGCGACCGTGGTTGCTGATGATCCGTTCATAAAAGTAAAGGAAAAATCACTTGAAACTGAAGTATATTTTAGTGGAAATTTTATATCACTCAACGGATAGATACCTATTGAAGCCTTTATCTTCTTCCTTCCGATACCATCATGGAGATCGTCTTGGAGGCCAGATAACTGTCTGATGTCTGGATCATCTAGCCTCCTATTTTTAGCCACTAATCCCGTTATAAAAGGTCGAGAAAGATTTTTAGTGCTATCGGACAATATTTTATAATTATTGGTTCGAGTCAGATTGAATTTGGGAACTCCAATTTCGATACCTAGATAACCCCTTAATGCTCTTGCTATCCCAAGATCAGAACCAAAATCTGGTCTATTTGGATTATATTCTATTCTAATCTCACTATCTGTAACGCTTTCGATATCTAGGGCAATAAATGGTAGTGCATCAATTAGTTGGTTTACCGATATTCCGGGGAACCAATTCTCTAACCTCTTAAGGTCTAGGCTTACAACTGGCATTTAGCAATTTTCCTAAGCCAATCTAATTTGTTGTTATAGATTTCTCTTACATCGCTTAGACCAAATCGAAGCATAGCAATTCTTTCGATTCCTCCTCCCCAAGCAAGTACTGGGTTTATAATACCAAGTGGTTCTGTCACCTGTGGCCGGAATATTCCCATTCCAAAGAGCTCTACCCATCTATCCAAATTATCATTAAATATCATAGATTGTAAAGAAGGTTCGGTGTAAGGAAAGTACGTCGGCCAAAATTTTACTCTCTTAATGCCTAATTTTTTGTAAAATTCTGTTTGCAAGCCCATTAGATCAGTTAGGCTCACGTTACTGCCAGTTACAACCCCTTCTACCTGGCTAAACTCGACAAGGTGTTTGTAAGACATTTTTTCATTTCTAAATACTTTGCCAATTGAAAAGATTCGAGCATTTTCAGTCCCGTTATCTGCGAGGTATCTTAATGTAACTGGAGTAGTATGAGTGCGTAGAACCAATCTCTCGGACTTGGCTATATCCCAAGTATAGTTCCACCACTTGTTGTGTGTTTGAGACACTCCCTGGATCTGCTGGCTTCTAGCCGTGTCAATCCTCTTCATGTCCTTCAAGTAAAACGTGTCCTGCATCTCTCTTGCAGGATGATCTTGTGGGATAAATAAGGCATCGAAATTCCAGAATGCTGGTTGAATTGTCTCCCCTTCAATTTCTGTAAAGCCAAGGCTAACAAATATCTCCTTTATTTCTTCAATTAAATCAGTTAAAGGATGGGTGCGTCCAGGATATACAGAACTAACACGAGAAATAACGTCAATCGGAATGTCGTTCAATTTACTCGACAATTTAGGTAACAGATCCGTTCTATCGTAAACTTGCAACCCTAAAGGAGTCACCTCTAACTGTATATCCTTGTGGTTTATCTCATTAACAAAATTGGGACGTTTCCTGAGCAGGTTTAGAGCATTAAGCTCCTCTTGTGAGAGATCAGAAATTTGAATACTTTGTTTGCTTATACGCTCAATCAGCTTTTCCTCTTGTGAAGTTTGATCTGCTGATTCATTTAGAATAAATATCCTATCACCGGCTTCCGCAGTGCTCTGTTTAATCCATCTATTTTGTATTTTTGCTTTGTTCACCGCTGCTTCAAGATCTCTTCCGTCTAATAGACCGCTTTTTTTGATGGATTTTAGATCTTTGTATCCTGCTTTTAGAGCATTAATCAATCTGCGTTCAGGCATTCCTTTGTTTATAGCCTCGAGTCCATTGGAGCCTAGCGAGATTATTGTTTTAGAGAATTCTCTAACATGAATGCAGCCTTTGAATTTAAGTCTCTCTATACCTCTTCTGAGCTGATCAATATTCAAGCCAGTAGTAGAAGCCATAGCATCGAGACTCAAGGGCCGCCCGGATCTAACTTCCCCCAAAATAACTTTTTCTATTGGATGTAGTATATCAGTATCGTTCATTAAACCTTAAGCTTGTCAATGGAAGAACACTTTTAAACCTTTAAGCCAAGATGGCCAGTTGTATAGACAAATATGGTGAAGCATGCCGGCCCTCAAACGGATAGATCTCAAGAAGAAGAACCTGAAGGCAACGAAGATATATTCTCAGTTACGCCGTGGGAAGTCGAGGGGCATGTCGACTATGACAAACTAATAGACAAATTCGGTACAGAGGCCATAAGTCCTAGTATTCTTGATTCTTTTAGAAGTATCACTGGCGAGATCCATCCATTGTTAAGTCTAGAATATTTCTATTCCCACCGTGACTTGGACTGGATTTTAGAGAAATACCGAAACGGCGAGAGATTTTATCTATACACAGGAAGAGGGCCATCTGGGATGGTACATATGGGCCATATCATGCCATGGCTTTTCTCAAAATATCTACAGGAGAAATTTAATTCAAAACTTATTTTCCAGCTTACTGACGATGAAAAATTTCTTTTTAACCAAGACCTCAGTAAAGAAAGAATAGACTATTTTACCCATGAAAACATTTTAGATATAATAGCAACCGGCTTTGATCCCAATAAGACGAAAATTCTGGTTGATTCTAAACATATACAGTATTTGTACCCGATCGCTACTGAAATAGCAAGGCATATCACTTTTTCTACGGCGAAAGCCGTTTTCGGCTTTTCAAATTCTAGTAATATAGGTATGATTGGTTTTCCTCCTATTCAGGCTTCAACCTGCTTTCTTCCTTCGGTTATCGAAAAGAAACCAACTCCAGTTCTGATTCCTGCGGCAATAGATCAAGATCCTTATTGGAGGGTAACTAGAGATGTTGCTACGAAACTGGGGTACTATAAACCAGCACAAATACATAGTAAATTTGTACCTGGACTAGGCATATCCGGAAAGATGTCATCTTCAAAACCTGATACAGCTTTGTTTACCACGGATAGCCCGGAAATTATTGATAAGAAAATACTTTCTGCCTTTACTGGAGGCCAAGCAACTGTAGAATTGCAACGAAAACTTGGAGGAAATCCTAACGTTTGCCCGGTTTTCTGGTACTTGCGCTATTTTTTTGATACAGAAAGAGAATCAGATGAAAGATTCTTGAAATGCAAGATTGGTAATCTCCTGTGCGGTGAGTGCAAAGCTGATTTAACAAATGCCGCCAAGCCATTTATTGCCAACTTCCAAAAGCGTAGGGAAAAAGCTGAGGATTCTATAAAAGAATTTATGTATGATAACGATTCGTCTTCAATCTAGCCTTATGGAATATAAAGATATAATAGAATGTGAAGACGGCTATGAAGCAGAAAAATTATCAGCATTTTTAACAAAACAGAAGGATGACTCAAGCTTAATAAGAGCTATCAAGGTCAGAGATAATGAATTAGTCATCACTCTCGCAGATAAATCGTCTCACTGTATTGTACTAAGAGACGAGGTTTCAGTTTCGAATCTAACAAAGATTATGAATGAAATCATTATTGGAAAAGGCGAATTGTACTCAAGCAGATTTGAAGGTGCCCGCTTACACATCGAGTACCGCCTGGATTAACTAGAATTTGACGGCGTTTTGTTAATCTTCAGAAATTAGAATTGTTCTATTCATGATTATTCAGTTAATTAAATTATAAAATTTTGAATCTTTTAGAAGTAAATATGCTTCATTCTAAATTAGCGAAGTTGTTTGACGACTTCATTAGTGACAATTTGTTGGACATTTCTGAAGTACAAGCCGGTAGAATAAGGCATCATCTCAATGTACTCTTCGATAGCTTGCATTAAATATGGAACTGCCCTCTTTGAAATATTTAGTTCGAATTTCATCCACAATATCCGGTCTTGCCTAAAATGTAATTTTTCCCTCAGGTGGGTTGGGGCTATTTCTCTAGATTTTTCCTCGATCCTTTTGTACCAGTACGCTAGATTTTCTGGATCTAATCCATCTTTTAGATTTGAAATTGCTAGTTCAAGTTTTTCGTTTGAATCGTAACTGAGAATTCCCATGTTCTACTCTTTCGCAAATAGCGGAATAACGATAAAATATCAAGCATCAAAAGATTTTGAGCTAGCCTCCGGTTCATTTTAGTAATCTGCCCGAACTATCGATCTGACCTAGTCTTATCCGCGTGGATGAGATAGGTTGACCGTCGTCTGCTTTCAACAACTTAACACTCACTATTTCAATAGGCTTCAAACCCTTTGCACGTCTAATTTCATTCAACTCTCTACCTCTGACTGCAGTTTCACTACTAGCCACTAAAACCTCAACTTCTCCAAAAACCACCGCAGGTCCGAAATTGGTATGCAGTTCGCTAATCGAATAATTCACGTTGCCAAATCTGTTGTCAATTGCTTGCTTAAGGGCAGCTATCCTAAATTCGTAGGTATGGTATATTTTGGCTTTCCCTTTCATCCTTGCAGCAAACTCGTCGCTTGTGACTCCTATTATTACTTTATCGGAGATTTCAAAGGCTTTTGACAACAAGGCAAAATGGCCTGCGTGCAGTATGTCAAAAGTTCCTCCAGTTGCTGCGAGACTAAATCTTCTCAATACTTCAAATACAATTCTGCATGATTCACACTTTGCCGGAAGATTTTGTGAATATGCACTAAATAACCATCCATGAAATTATAGTCGTAGAAACGCTACCTAGGATCACTTCTGGAATATTTTTACACATTGGGGAGGACATACATTCTCACATGCCATACAGAATATACAATCCTTTTCTCTTATCATGAATGGCTTCTTTTCTGAGGCAGGATGTCCTGGAGTATCTAACCAT
>JBQCDO010000092.1:0-5760 GCA_051961195.1 Nitrososphaeraceae archaeon
ATGAAAGGTAATCTGATAAATAAAACGTAGTGGGTAGTAGGCCCAAGCCATCATTATGTCTTAATATCTTTAGAAAATCAGAGTCAATATTATCATATTCGATAATCGTCCTTGGACTCTTCTATAGAGTAATAGAATTCTTAGGTGAAGTCGCACGGATCCAGTTCTATATATAGAGCGTGCAATCGTTATTCTCGATATATTATTGTTATTTAGATTAATTTCCCTTAGATTATAATATTATATAGAACCAGTCGTTACCTGAACATAATATAAAACATTCGTGTATATAGGCCTATAAATACTAATGTAATTGCTTAGAAAAGAACTGTATTGATACTCCAGAATAAGCCTGGTCATAGGTGGATAATATCAATTGGTTCAAATAAACTATTACAATATGATTAATGATTAAACCAAATATATTATCATAATTAAGGAAGCTAAGTTAGATAGAGTTAATTCTTAACTTTGATATATCAGATTTAATGAAGCATACTGATCACCCTAATCATAATAAACCATCAGATCTATCTATTCACAGAATTATATGAACAACAAGACGATCGCAATTATGGCAATAGCAGCAATAGGTGTTATGCTGATTGCTACGGCTTCTCTGACCACAATAGATCATGCAGCGTTTGCAAAAAAGCATAGACATCATCATCACAATGGAAATAACAATAAACAATCACAGGCAGCGGCTCAGGCTAATGTCTGCGGTGATGGAACTTTACCAATGAAAGTCTTCTGTCAAGCATTAAGCAGCCAAATTCAAGGCGACGGTAACGCAGTAAACGTAATCGGTGTACAACCATCCTAAAAAGATAGAGAAAAATATTCTAGCCTGAATTTATCAACACTTCTTTTTTCTTTTTTTCAGTTTGTAGATGACTGTAAGAGTTCTAACCGACCTATTAAACATAAAACTTATTTTTATTGTTTGTGACTCTACTGTATAGTAGAATAGATCGCCAGCCAAGGGTTAGGATTCTATCAAAAGTAATAGATATCATAACATGTACACTATTAGTGGAAGGTACTAAATATGAAAGATCAAATCGAGACAAGGCAGCAGCAACAGAATGGCTTTTCAGATGATGGTCTTGCCCCTTACTAACTCGTCTATATCCTTTTTTATTAACTAATTTGAAGCTCACCAGTCTTCATTCGAAATTGTTGCTGCACGCACTTCAGATATGCCATGATTCTATCTTTCATAACCATACCTTTCATAACGCGTCATGGCATAGATACTTCCAATCATTTTGAAGATAGATTCGAGTAGAATTCACTCAACTAAATCAATATTCGACCATTGAAAATTGAGATTGACAGGATTCAGATTGCGAGCATACCACGGAATATTTCGAATCATGACAATCTATATCAATAAAAGTCCTATTGAATAAGCGTCCCTGCAGCCGATCCCAATTTCATACATTACACTACGATTGGCTCTCAAAATCAGTCATGCCAACTTTTACGCACACCTTACAGCATATGCCTTTCTGGCCGCGAGTCTGCCTGACATAGCCAACTGTAATAATGACATTCTCATCTATTGAGGTAACTTAGCCGCTAGGACTGTGACATTTTCTATGCTAGGTGATCCTACCAAGAGTTCAGAGGCCTTTTCCTTTAAGGCCGTTGCTACTCGTCCTGCGAGGTGAGCTTGCCTGCCGGACTCATCTGGAAAGGCATCGAAAATACCAAAAGTGGATGGCCCTAATCGAATTGCAAACCACGCAATAGTTGATGGTTCCTCTTGAACAATTGATAGACCCCTTTTGAGAAAATCTTCGACTTCAGATTCTTTTCCAGGCCTTGCCTGTAGCTTAACAAAAAGCGCGACGCTAACATTAGTCATGATCTGTGGCTCCTTTGTAAATTGATATCAACTGTAAAACACTTAGGCATCATGAAATTTAGCAATACAGATTATTTAAGAATTTATTTAGGCCACGCTAGGGCATTCCAACAGTAAATTGTAATGTCTGAGCAATTTAACAGTCTGTGTTATATATCTAAAGCATATTTCCTTGTAGACTGGCAGTAATCCCAGCTTTTAGGTGAAGATACTTAGGAAGAGTAAAACATGATGCTATTCGGAAGTACTATACCGCTTGTTTAAACTTAGTAGATATGCTTCTACCTTATGTATTCAAACAATGTTCAGTAATAATTTTGATGTGTAACCATGAGCGTTACAATCCCAATTTTGGGACACCAGCCATCAAAATATCTATTGAAAATTATATCAGAATATAAATAGATAATCTTATCAACTGGTTTGAGACCTCAGGCTATGCAACTTGTCTTCTGAAATAGTTATTGACTTGGAATTATTTTTTGGATCATCTGTTATTCTTCCCGAGCGTCTGCACAACATTCTAAAAGAATCTAAGACATCCGTTTCAATTACTCCTGGCAGGTGTTGTATAGTAGGCAGGTAATTATTTATTGTATATAGGTTTTGCATTCTAACTTCTATTTTAATGTCGGAGCTTTTCAAATCTTCAGAATCAGATCTATTTATGACCTCTACTGAATCTGCTAATGTCTTTTGTTGCAGATCTTCTAACGGATACTTTCCAGATCTGATTGAGCTTTCAATCATTTTGCATAATTCTGAAATCTTCAAATCTTTCCTTATTGAATTATAGTTGCTTTTATTTATAGCAATCATTCAGACTAGTATCTGACTAATCATTCTCTTTCGCTAATGCTAGTAGAACGCCCTAAATATACAAAAACCGAAAAGTTATTCTACATCATTTTTCATCCACTCTCTGACATCCAAATAATCTATTAACTTCATCATCTGTTCAACCCTTGCTTTCCCACCAACTTGGTCTCTACAAAGTGCATAATACCTCATCAACATTTCATCTTCTTTAGTTGAGATGCTGCCTCTATCCTCAATTAAATCAAAGAATTTGTCTTCCTTTCCAGTGTGATCGGTTATAAAGACTGCATATGACTTTAAAAATCTCGCAACTGGTTCTCTAGAGTCTATCCCTCTTCTCCATGCTTTTATTTCTCTTGAAAGCATTCGCGCGATTCTCCTCCCCAACTCATGTTCAATTAGAAATTTTCGAATATCCTCATTGAATCCATTTTTATCTCTGGTCTGCGGAAAGTATGCCTTTTCCTCTTTTCCGTGATGAAATGCATCTACAAATTCTTCAATTACTACAGATATAATTTCAACGTCCTCAAGTGGGATATTCTCATTTGCATATAGCTTATCTGAACACCTCACGGCAATATTGCGAATCCTGCGGATGATTAGATGATCCAGCTTGAGATCGTGAGTTGCATTCAAGGTATCCAGTAATGTGCTAAATTCGTACTTTATTAACTCTTATAGGTTTTGCACTACATTCTTTTATCCTAGCTGACTGAATTATCCCTATATCAATGCCCTTTAAATGTAAAGAATGTGGTACACAATTCGAAGAGAAAAGGCGTTTAGAAATCCATAAAAAAGTACATGGAAGAAAGTCAAAAATAAGTGAATATGGTAGTCCAGAATTTAATCAAGATAGATTAAGATTGATCAAGTCCATCATCTAAAATCAGGGAGATATAGTAGTTTAGGAGTATTAGTAGATGTCAGTTCGTAATCCGAATTGTGATCAAATCTTGTTCCAACTCAATTGTTCTTCCTCTGGTTTGAAGTTAGATGAATAGATAGTACCAACTCTTGTTATCTTTATTCAACTCTATTCTTCATTAACCAAAAATTCATGACTTACAAGACGTCTATCTTCATGTTTTATTAACTTAAAGTCAAGGACTCCTTGTGAAAATATGAGGTCTATAGAATTTAAATAGTAACAAAAGTTAATGCTGTTAACAAACTATACAATGATTACTTTTAGCTTATGAGTGCTTTTGGTAGCTTGTTTAAGTATCAGTAAAGTAAATTTCTTTTCCATTATCCTAAAGGAGTTATTTATCAGACACAACTTCATGTTTTACTACATCCATTGAATTCCTTTCTTTAACAAGTTACTGATCGTTCACAATCCTTCGATATCATCACTTACCGGCTTGCCTTTCGTTACCTAGTATAGTTTGTTAGGGAAGCTAATGGATGAAAAATCCAAAACTAAATGATAAGGGAGAAGAGAATTTGAATCACAAATTACAGGATGAATGCCAATACCATTTGTACAATTTGCCCGAGATTGTGTTAGTTCTTTCAACTGACTAAAATTTACTTATGCTACTATAGTTAATGTTGTTATCAGATTTGTAGTTCAAAAATCTTTTAATGCAAAACGTAGTAAAAAAAGACATTCACGAGGACTACAAAAAATAAGATCGATGTAAGTATAAGAAACATGACCTTCTGAACTTTCTGTTTTATTCTTAATACTTTTAGACGATGCTAAAAAGAGTAGTCTGTATCTTAATTCAGAAATAACTCAGCTAGAGCATTAGTCAAAAAAAAGTAAAATGGGATAAAAATTTTGATTCATTGCCAGCTTCCTATATTCCATCGTTGCCACATCTCTGCAAGTTTTCCCTCTGAAATCCTAAAGAGGTCAAAGCCAGTAACTGTTATTGGCTTGTCGCTAGCGGGTACACCTATAAAGTCTCTTTTAGGTGTGCCAGTAACAGTCCATCGAATTAAAACCTTGTCTCCTTTGGATATTGTTTCATGATGTGTGAATTGACGATCAGGAAGACAATCTATTACTCCTGATGCAAATCTCTTTATGCTTTCTGGACCTTTGGCGAACTCCGAAGGAAGGACATTATTATGCAGGACGAAATCTGGAGTCAGAATTTCATCCGCTAGAGCTAATTTTCCTTCTTGAAATATTTCCATATGAAATCGGTGAGATATAACCTCATTTTCTTGTTCAGTGTTTGCCATCGCTGTTGTTGAAGATGTATTTAACATTCTTGCACTCTCTTACTCCATCATAACTTAAGAAAACAGCTCAGTATTAGACTATATTAATAAAAGAACCTATGAAATTATAAGCTATCTTGTGAACAGTAATTCGAGTCTAAATCGAACAAGGAACAAACACCTATTAAATTGACAGGCTTTACATAATAGTCTCAGCTTGGGTAATCCCTTGCAACAGTGGATGAATAGTAACTGATAGACAAGGGAAAATCGTATCCCCGCTAGAGATAATCACCAAAAATGAGGTGATGACTAGCTTGCTTAAACTACTAGATTTAGTCCAGAAACATGCCGATAAGGAAGGAGGTCAACATTGCCTTGACCTACTAGAATCTGTCTTTGAGCACGATACACAGAGAAAATAAAAGATTTGCCTACGATTAAAGAAAATGCATCTCATCTTACAAGAAAGGTGTTATGCAGGTGAATTACAAGATTGGGAGGAAAGCAAGTCATCCCATAGCAGGAAATCAAGTGGACTAGTTCAAGAAATGCTTTAGGTTATATCATTGGAATATATATTCTCAATATACATAATTGCTCATAAAAAACATGTACTAGTTTATTAATAGACAATAGGCGGCTTACAGCTTTGAATCAGAATTCGTATTTCCTCTAAGGTTTGGGTTTTTGCTATTCCTGTGGCTTTATCCATGACCAGTACCTTTCTTTGAGCCCATCTTTATAAATAATTGGCAGACGAACCTGAAAACGAGTCTCTCCTGGTCTAGAAGATACCCGTATGTCTCCTTGATGCGTCTCAGTGATGATCCGATGACTTATACTCAATCCAAGGCCAGTACCTTTTCCCGGGTCTTTTGTTGTAA
>JBQCDO010000093.1:0-7954 GCA_051961195.1 Nitrososphaeraceae archaeon
GATGTGGTTTGCCAACGGTAGTGCTTAGAGTCGAGATTCGATGAATTGTATTGTAAAACTATCATCTAGGTAAGTTTGACTGCACAGACGAATGGGGTATAGCATAATCATGCAATACGTCTAGCCAGTAAATTGCAAGTGTGAAGAGGTTGATAACATTCATTGAATAGATTGGTTAGACTGTAAAGCCAATCGTTCGTCAGGACAGGTCAAATAATGCTTCTTCCTGTAGATATAACGCATATAAATCTTAATGCAATGACTACGAAGAACATGGGACGTCATTGATCTGTATTCGGTTCTATAGGTTTAAAGTCAATGACACCACTTATATCGAATAAATCAATTTCATTAGCCATCTCCTTTGCTTCGTCAGCCTCTTCGTTATACTTATCCATACATTTGTTATAGAACTTACACCATGGACATTTGCTACCCCTCTTGGATTCAGCAAGCTTTGGTAGGATAGAAACGTCATTTTGTCGCAATGCTTTCAGAAAAAGGTTTTTGCGTCTTACCATTTCGTTTTTAAGAATTTCTCTTGAAATATCTCCGTTGGGGATAAATACAGACCAGCTTTCTATTCCCGGTTCCTTGCCATTGCGCGGTTTGAAGTAATAATCACCCTCAGAATCACTTCTTACCCATCTGAATTCTTTGCTATTATATCTGATTGAGAGTATACCTTTCTCGGTACCTGTTATTACTAAATAATATAGTAGTTGTCTCAAATAGGATCTAAACCTCTCGTCAGTTATATCCAAGCGCTTTCCGCTAAGTGTATCTTTTAGCTCAATAATTACTTCGTTGCTAAGCATAACATCTGGATGTGCTATTATTCCATCAGTCTCTATTTCAGGCTGTGCAATCCCAATATTCGCAAGATTGGTAATGACAAATTCGCTGGCCTCTCCCCGTACAAAATGATGGACGGAGTCACTAGAAATGGGATCCATTTCTGGATATCTTCGTGAATAAAACTGTTTTCTAATACAGGTAGTTGGTATAATATCTGAAACGTGCACTTTTTCATCAACTCGTCGTCTTTCTTCATACCTTAGCCTCAGGTTTGTGTCAAGTAGGTCGGTAAACTCTTTATTTCTTCGAATGGTGATAGTCATATATTTAAAAGCCTTCTTGTACTTTCTATGTTCGAGTGAGATCGTGCCAATTTCGAATCTTTTATTGATACCACAGATATAGTATGCATTATTATTATCTTTCTCTATGCATATTTCTGTGTAAGGTTATCGGATCTTGCCTGATATAGTTTACTGGTGAGGACTGTAGGACATATTAGGCGTCTAAAATTAGATATCCTCTCAAAAAGCCGTAATTAGTGCTAGGTGTCAACATGTAAGATTTTTTAAATTTTAAACAACAAATAGACGATCTGGCTCTATTACAAATAGATACAGAAAGACACTACCAATTATCTTCTATGAAAAAACATCCACCTTGAATTAAAATGTGGAATTGATTTTGTTCTACTTTGTCATTCATATTTGTACGTGAATCGGTCCATATGGCATAAAAAATGTTATATTAATAGTATTTCGTAAATCATTATATCATATGCAATACCATAAAGCTGCTTTTCTTGGTTCAGAAAGGTCAAAAAAAGCCCAAATGAAATTGTTTGATTATACTGGATTCGCCATGTTAACTTATACAATCAAACATACCAACAATGATTTTGAACCAGTGGGCGAAGAAATGTTTATCGGAAAAATGGTTAGGGGAGAGGAGACAATGCTATTTATTTGTGATGGAGATGGCTATGCAAAAGCTCAGTCGAAGCCTTTGCCAACCATTAGAGGAGAAGAAATATATAAAAAAATAATAAAGGATGGAATTTCCGAATTTATTGGTGATATCAAGACTGTCAGTTGAGAACTGTGATTTCCGTACCGACTTCATTTTCAGGTTCGATAGCGTGTCGGATATTAGCGACATCTGCTTTTAAGATTCTGGTCGGAATCTTCGATCGTTCTATTACTTTGAGTGCAACAATGTCCATAAGATCGTATGTACCGGCCATAGAACTCTCGTTCTCAAGAAGCCGCATACATTGCTGAACTGTAATCTTCTTAAGGAGTTTCGCATTGCTCGTTATGTTGGGGTCGGAGTCATAGATCCCATCGACATCGGTAGCATTCAGAAATTTTGAGGCCCTTACAATTTCAGCAATCAATGCTGATGTGGCATTAGTACTTTGTCCTGGGTGCAGACCGCCTGTTATTACTATTTTCCCACTTTCCGCGGCCAAGACAACTTCTCCTAAATCCTTTGGTATCTTTGGATATGCCTTTTCTCGCAGCGCGGTTAATAACAGCCTTGCATTAAGCCTCGAAATGTCGATTCCCATAATATCTAAATTTGCCTCGTCTGAACCCAAGGCCCTTGCGAGATCAATATAATGTCGAGCAATCTTTCCACCTCCAGAAATTACGACTAGTTGAATTTCATTATCAATAGAGCAAAGCATGTCAGCGTATTCTTTAATCACACTTTCACTAGTATTTTGACCAAAAATGCTACCACTCAGTTTAATAACTATTCGGTCCTTGATTTTGGATTTTAGAAAATGGTCATCCATGTTCCGATCTTTCTCTCTCAATTACCCTACTAATACACTTCTCAACTGGATTTCTACTTTCCGCCGTTGTATACACCCTTAACATATTTAGAAAACCCGTTATGGAGTCAATTATTGGTATCTCAGTAACTGGAATTTCGTACGTCCGTTTTCTATCAGAGAGTATCACAGAGCTGATCTCCTTTTTGTTTGGGGTAAGCGGCATTGATGATGCCCTTGATGAATCTACAAAGACTGAAGACCCGCTAACACCTGCCTCCTCAGCTATTCTTAAGCCTAGGTCGTTCAATGTGTCTCTATTAATTTTTTTGAACGTTGGATCATGTCTATGAAGAAACCTCTCATATACACATTTTAAAAGTCTTCTGGATCTATAGTCGATTGCAAGCTTTGAGGCAATTTCATTCTGATGTTTAAGTGAAATAATTCTCTCAAGTACATTCTCGTCTGTCAGTTCTAAAAAATTCTCCAAAGAAATGTCTGTTAAATTTAGCTGATCATCAGCGAGTAACATTGAATGTAAGAGCATGACTTCTGCAGATCTTACCGTCTTATGAAAATAAACTGCCTTGAACATTTCGTATCTGGAAATTAACATTGATTCAAAGGAATACAGAGCTGACCTATCTAACGCCAAATGGTTCTTAGTCACTACCCGAAATGAGGTAACCAGTCTATGATAATCAATATTCCCATACTCGGTCCCGGTGAACATTCCGTCTCTAGGCAAATAGTCCATTATATCGGCAGATAAGCTTCCTGCGATGATTTCGTTAAGAAATTTTATTTTTGACTGGCCGCATGATAGATTTGAAATCGTTGATGGATCATGACCATATCTAGAGATGATGTCGCTGATTTCACTTTTCAATATGATTTCTTTTCCAATATCTTCATGATTTTTCCTATTTTTTTCATTCAAGACTTCTTCAAATAAATGAGAAAACGGCCCATGACCTATGTCGTGTAGTAATGCGGCCAGTCTGAGTTCTTGTATTTCTTCTTCACTTTCCAGATAACCTTTTGATAAGAGGGTCTCTGCTGCATATCCTGCTATGTGCATCGTTCCAAGAGAGTGCTCGAAGCGAGAGTGTTGTGCACTTGGATATATTAGATGCGCACCAGCAAGTTGTCTAATTCTCCTCAGTCTTTGGAACATCTGGTTATCCAGGATATCGTGTTCTACCTTTGTAAACCGAATATGCTTGTGTATTGGGTCAGTTATTTCTCCAACGAATTTCATGATTATTACGGTAATTAATTTTGTAATACTTCGTTTACGAGTTTAAGCACATCTTCATGGACATGCTTTATACTTCTTTCTCCATTAATTTCCTTCCATTTGAATAATTTTGCGAGCTCATGATAATTCTCATGTACTCTATATAGTAGCTCTTGATCTTCCTCAAATAAATCGTGATTGATGACCGGCCTTTCTTGTAATATGAATGGTTTAGCATTGAGAATTATAACTAAATCTTCTCTTGGGATGCCTTGATCCAAGTTTAGTAACCATCTGAGGTCGAGGCCATTAGATATTCCATAAACTAGGTTAGACTGGTAATATCTGTTCATAATCAAAATCGTACCCTTATCTCTGGCGATCTCTATTTCCTTCTTTTTTTCCCAGCGATTAGCAGAAAGTAGCATATGTTTTAATTCATTAGGATAGTCACGTTTGCGATCTAGGAAGGCACGGATTTCCAAGCCTATTGGCGTGCGGTAATCAGGAAAATTTAGTATTGAACAATTCTTACCGGATTGTTTGAGGTGTTTCATGAGCATTTTGGATTGTGTTGTTTTCCCAACTTTATCTGTTCCTTCGATTACTATAATCCTCCCCTCCTTCAATAAGAAATTCCGAAACAAGCCTGAATAAAAGCCTAATGAGAACAGACATCTAACAATCGTATGAAATTCTTAAAGCATGCAATTACCATGTTAACCTAGAGATGATCAGGCAAGTTACAATAGTAGAGTTGTAGAGGTTATGCATCTTTTAATACTTTGATACTATTGAAAGGAAATTATACTAAATGAACACTTAAATCTTGATGGGATCTATGTTAATTCAGAATGTCAGGATTGTCAGATTTATTACTTCAGGTCGGAGTTGGAGGCTTTGAGTGGGTAATTATTATTGTTATCGTTGTAGTGCTTATTTTCGGCGTAAAGAAAATTCCGGAACTTGCCAGATCTTTTGGCAAAGCATCGTCTGAATATGAAAAGGCGAAGATTGAAGCAAAGAATGAGCTACGCAGGGTAAAAACCAAGGATGTGGAAGATGTAGGAAGAGAAAAACTTGAATCAATAGCTGAAACCCTGGGCATAGACTATACAAACAAGAACGACGAGGAACTAAGGATTGCTATCGATGCTGAAATCAATAGGAGTAAGAACCAACCTTGAAATACATAATTCTGTACTATTCCAGGATTTCGTGCCTTACAATGTAGCTTGAAGTATTAATTTTTAATAAGGATTGGACTGAATCAGATTACGTGAAAAAATTATTTAATAACGCTTCAAGGTATTATAAAAATTATCCCTTTCCAAAGGTTCGTAACCAATTTGCTTTATAGAATTTATGATCTTGTTAGATGTTAGTTCTGTTGATCTCGCCCCGGTTGCACTCACTACTTCTTCTCCAATGAGCGTACCTCCAAAATCATCAGCGCCGTAATATAATGCAAGTTGAGCCATGCCTATTCCGTTTGTCAACCAAGAAGATTGTAAATGATCAATTAAACCGAAATATGCTATTCTTGAAACAGCAATCATCTTTAATAAATTAAGCCCGCCTGAGGAATATCGAATATGACCCTCGGATTGCATCTCGGTCGCGTTAGGTTCGAAACTCCAAGGTATAAAGGCCATAAACCCATTAGTTTTCTCTTGTAATTCTGCAATCTTCATAATATGTCTAGCCTGTTGTTCTTCGTTTTCAACCGTACCGTACATCATCGTTGCTGAAGATTTCAATCCGAGCATATGTGCTTCCTTCATAATTCTCAGCCATTCATCACTCTTGATTTTAAGAGGACTAATATCTGCTTTAACATCATCGTCAAGAATTTCTGCTCCTGCCCCCGGTAACGAATCTAATCCGGATGCCTTGAGTCTAGCAAGAACTTCCTTTGTACTACTTCTTTCGATCTTGGCAATCATATCTATCTCGGACGGTGATAATCCGTGGATAGATATTTTTGAAGATTTCTTTATTGCACTAAAGACACTTTCATAGTACTCTAAGCTTAAACTCGGATTATGTCCCCCTTGAATTAGTACCTGAGTGGTACCAAGTGTTCGTGCGGAGGTCAAAACTCTTTTCAGTATTTCTTCTTTAGATAGAGTGTAGGCATCTTTGTGTCCAGGTGGTCTATAAAACGCACAAAATTTACAATAAGTTACACATACATTTGTATAATTTAGTATAATATTATTAATGAAAGAGGCCGTATTTCCAAATAATCTTTGTCTCAACAAATTAGCCACTGCTCCTAACCCGACTGCATCAGTGGATTTAATCAATCGAATGCATTCCTTTGTTCCAATTCTCTGGCCTCGAAGTGTGTTTTCTACGATATCACCGATGTCGGACTTCATGATTAAATCTTGCGCTAGGCCGATATTTCTCAATACTAGTACATTGCTGAATTGGGTCATACTATTTAATCCTTACAAAACCGATGAGCACGCCAACGAGTAACATATATGTTGTATTTAGATTGTTAAATCATAGTTTGCTCAGTAATATTCAAGGCGCAACCAATGCTCTGGAAAGAGCCCTAGCGGGGGAAGAGCTATCTTTCCAGGATGGCTTGCAGTTAATAAGAGAAGAGAACCTGTTCTCTCTTGCTGCCGCAGCTGATATGGCCCGCAACAAAACTTGCGGAAACACTGTTACGTTTACTTCTTCGTATTACTTGAATTACACGAATGTTTGTGCTGCAAGCTGTCCACTATGCGCATTCTATCGAAAAGGTGATGAAGATGATGCGTACACCCTAACTATCGAACAGATTGTGACTAGAGCTGGAATAGCAGTCAAACAGATGGGGGCCAAAGAACTTCATATTGTTGGAGGTTTTCATCCGAAGCTCGGACTAGGGTATTACGAAGCCATGATGAAGGCAATTAAAATGAATTATCCTGATGTAACAATCAAGGCGCTAACCCCCGCTGAAATCTTCTTTATTGCAAAATTAACAAGAAATTCGGTTAAGGAAGTACTGTTGAGGCTAAAAGATGCAGGATTAGATACTTTGCCTGGTGGTGGAGCTGAGATTTTCGGCGCTGGATCAAGGGGCAGGATCGTTAGAGGAAAATGTTCAGGCGAAGAATGGCTTAACACAGCTCAGCAAGCACACGAATTAGGATTGACGAGCAACTCTACTATGCTCTTTGGCCATATTGAGAAATTAGAAGATATTGTCGATCATGTCTTGAAAATAAGGGAACTTCATAAGAAAACAAATGGCTTCAATACCTTTATTCCGTTGAAGTTTAGCCTTGACAACACTGAATTGGAACAAAATGGAACCATAACTATGGAGAGTCCATCAACATATGATTTGAGAATTATTGCGGTATCAAGGTTGCTCCTCTCTAATGTACTAAATAACATCTCGATATATTGGGTTGCATTAGGAAAAAAATTGGCCCAGGTTGCGTTATCTTATGGCGGTAACGATCTAGTTGGAACAGCATTTTCTGAAGAAATTTTCAAAGCAAGTGGAAAGGGTGCTGCAACGTCAATAGAGGAACTAATTAATTTGATTAGAGAAGTAAAGAAAGAGCCTGCTCTAAGGGATTCCTACTTTAATATCATAAAGAAATTTGCCTCATAGTCCTGCATGTCCGATACTTCGAACGAATTTTTGTAAGGAAGGGCGATTCTATCTTAAATTTTAAGACATTTTGTAATTATGGTAAATCATAATTCCATATTAATCAATTTCATTATTTTTTATTCTTAGTTTCCTTGTTAGTTGTACCCCAAACCGTAGTAATGGTGTTTTCCAACGGAATCGGAGTGATGTTATCTACCGGTTGCAGGGATAATAGCGATTTATTAGTCTCTTCTAATTGCTTCCTAGTTCTAAGCTTATCCTTATACTTCAAATTTCGTGGCTTTGTTCTCAGTCTATAGCCACAGCAAGGGCACCACAATCCAACCCAGTTGATGAATATTTCACAAATTTGGCATCGCCTCTGTCCTAATGCGTAGCGGCCAGAGCCAACTGGTTTTTGTGCCTTGTGACGTATACATATGCCTTTACAAGTCATTTTACAACATTATTACACCATACTTAATTTTATACTTTTAGTAAATATATTAGAAAATTTCTAATC
>JBQCDO010000094.1:0-8951 GCA_051961195.1 Nitrososphaeraceae archaeon
ATGGTTAGATACTCCAGGACATCCTGCCTCAGAAAAGAAGCCATTCATGATAAGAGAAAAGGATTGTATATTCTGTATGGCATGTGAGAATGTATGTCCTCCCCAATGTGTAAAAATATTCCAGAAGGGAACTTGACCAAATCCAGATGACATTGTAGGCCCTCAATTCAGTCTATTGCGAAATGCGAGAATTGGTGCTCTGAGCAGGAAATCAATGTCAATAGGATCAACAGATTTGTAGATAATTAGCCTGTTGTCGGATCTTGAAAACATTGCAATATCGGGTTGGCTAAGAAAGGATTCTTAATGTTCGGACTCGAAATTTTTCTGTATATTATTTTTGTCTCTGTCGCTTGGATAATGACTTTATATACACTCAACTTCTACTATCTTTTTTATCGTTCACATCATAACTCGAGGCATAAACGATATAGACATTCATCAAGCCAAGCTAAATCCATGAATCTGCCAGTGGTTAGTATACAGCTGCCATTCTACAACGAAAAATATGTAGCATTGCGTGTACTCCAAGCTGTCTGCAATCTGGATTACCCCAAAGATAAAATGCAGATTCAAGTATTGGATGATTCAAATGATGATACATGCAGATTGATAAGAACTGCCATTGGCGAGTACACAGACAAGGGATTCGATATCGTCTACCTGCATCGAGACAAGGATCGAACAGGATATAAAGCTGGGGCCCTAAGTGAGGGAATGAGGTCTCTCAAGGGCGACTTCGTGGCCATTTTCGATGCTGATTTTGTTCCTTCATCTTCATTTCTTAGAGATACCTTGATACATTTCTATGATCCACGAGTTGGCTTCGTCCAATGTAGGTGGGCACACTTCAACGAGAATTATTCCAGTTTAACCGCTGCACAAGCATTGTCTCTTGACCTTCACTTCTTGATTGAGCAAAAGGCAAAAAGCATGACAAATCTCTTTATGAATTTTAATGGAACGGCCGGAATTTGGAGAACATCTTGTATACAGGACGCAGGTGGATGGCAAACAAGTACGCTTGTAGAGGATCTTGATTTGAGTTTTCGGGCCCAACTTAAAGGATGGAAGTGTCTGTTATTAGAAGATACAGTCGTGCACGGTGAACTTCCAGTCCAGATGAATGCAGCAAAAAGGCAGCAATTTAGATGGGCAAAGGGATCGACGCAGGTATCACTCAAGTTAATGGTTGACTTAATGCTCGGAAGAAAAATATCTTTTGAGGCGAAAATTCAGGCATTTATGCAATTAACTCGGCATTTTGTACATCCGCTATTTCTAATCCAATTTCTCATATTTCCAATATTACTTGCAATGGACAATATTCATACTGTTACATTAACCACAGTACTTGGAATACTCGTTTACGTACTTATGGGCCCAGCCGCACAGATCTACATAATACGAAAAATTTGGGGAAATAGATGGAGGGAAAAGGCTAAGCAGTATTTCTTTTTAGTATTATTTGCTAGCGGGATTTCAATTAATAATACTATCGCCATCTTCGATGCGCTTATTGACAAGAGAAATGAATTTTTACGGACCCCAAAGTTTGGAGTGATTAATCGTAATGATGAGTGGCGACATAAATCATATGCCTTGCCCTTTACAAAGACTACACTGTTAGAATCATTTTTCTGCATCTATGGCTGTATAGCCATCTTCATATCAATAGTTTCACGAAATGCTGTGTTCATGCCCTTTATCGCGATACAGACATTAGGTTTTGCATACATTGTATATCTTGGTATTACTCATTCATTCAATAAAGAAATACAACAAGAGATCCCACGTAAGTCCATACCATCCGTTGAAGAATCGGAGGCCCATACAACTTCAAGACACGTACTTTACGACCCCTCTTCAGGCAGCTATCAAGCTATTCCAAAGGTCGGGTTGATATCGAAGAAATTAAGTTGGAGAGACTTTCATAATAATATTATGAAAATTGATCGTAGTAAAATTATTCTACTTACAATGATAATATTGATAGCCCTCGGGGTTGGCCTGGCCTATACTGGATATCAAAATACCATATATCCCTCGGAGAAGGCTTTAGGCTATTTGTCAAGGGCTGAGGCTTCTCAGAGTCCCCAGTCTATGGTGAAGTATTTAAGAATGGTTTCCACGTTATTGCCCACTTCAGGTAATCCTGTTTGGATTTTTCCAAATCCGTCCACAGATTTCTCTTTAATTCATGATGAACTTGAAGAAATGGCCCTCCGTGCAAAGAGAATTACAAGTCTAGGCATAGATACTTCAGGCTATAACACAGGGCTTGGGGACTTGCGAATGTCAATAAAGATTATAGAAGATAATTTATCAGAGATCACACCCTATTTGTATCTTAGCTTATCGAATATACTTGTTACAATTGGATGGATAGCAGCCATTTTTTGGATGTTTATTCTTATTAAAAGAGTTGGTGATAAGAATCAGAGGGAATTTACTACTATCTAAACGCGATGGACAGTTCATGAAGCGTTGAAATAGAATTTAAGGAAATCTAGAAAAAGGCAAGATGCCAACGTTTTACCAGTTAAAAGTGCTGGATTCATGGCCGTTTCATTTATTGTGTCAGATACCCTAGTTCTTTCATCACAATTCAGATAGGATATTCATCATCCGGAAAACAGTCATTTTCAATATATTAATACCTTTTCATTACTGGTTTAAACATATTAATCAAAGATTAAGCAATGCCTTACGTCCTGCCTTATATAGGGATATCGAAGCTTATCCATATGTCGACCGAGGAGCAGGTAATAGCAAAAATCCTTACTGCAGGGCCTCTTGGAATTAAAAAATCTGAATTACGTAAATCGTTTATAGGCTTTGATGTCGAAGGATTATTACATAGACTAGTAACGACTGGTGACGTACTTATCGAAAAGAAAGGGACTTCATACTATTGCTGGCATAAGGATCATTATTTGCAAAGCCTCCTCAATTCTGACCCAAAGTTTAGATTAATCTACGATTCACTGAGGTCATTAGAAAAGTCATTACTAAATACTACTCCGTCAGGCTCAAAACCAAATAAATCAAACGGACCTGAACAGCTAGGCAATAACCCTGATACTATAGCCACAACTGTCGTCGAACCTGAATCTACAGATTTAGCAGAGTTTATGCAGGAATTTGACAATGCGATAGCAGAAAATTCGAATTCGATAGGCTGGGTAGAATTAGAAAAAATCAAAAATGATCTCTCCAGTAAACTTGCCTATCCGCCGGAGGACTTTTACAACCAGGTCAAGCAACTAGTTGAGAAAAATACCGAGAAATATGAGCTTTCAACTGGTGGAAAAGACGGAATTATGATTAGAGGTTTGCTACACGGATTTGTGAGGTGTATCTGAAGCACTTTGTACCCATATGGCTTGAAGCAAAATCCATATCATGGAAGTCCGACACCCAGAATGACAGACTCGTTAGTACTTGGTGGCAAAAGGCACAAAGAAGCAAAGTTTGCCATGTTGTCTTGTATAGATGGCTTGCATTCTAGAATTAGTAGCGGTTTCCAAGACAACGACTCGAGACTTGTTACTATAATTCAGGACGTGGGATCTGGTAAAACCCACCTAACTTTACATATAAAGGGATTAGCTGACCTGTCTAACACCTCAGTTATTTCATATACCGACCTTTCACAAATTTCCCCACGTACTGTTCAAAGTCTGTATAATGCTATATTAGCAGGCTTTAATGAAGAAGATATTCTGGAACTACGGAAAGCTATTGTATATTTTCTCAAGCAAGAAGCTGAACATAACGTAAGAGGGGCTAAGAAAATATTTAGGTACGGTATTATTGATTCCTTTTGTGGTAGAAGCATACATTACAAGGCCCAACAAATCTTAGAAAATAGATTAAGCCCAGATTATACTGCTGCTGATAACCTGCTCAAACAAGAACTATCTACAATTGAAAAAAATATTGCAAAAGCAGTTTTACATCATCGCCTAAGGGATGACGTATACAATGTGGAAACACTCGAGGATGCTCTTGCAAGCTTGTCTGCTATAGCCATATTAAACTTAAAGTTCCTCAAGAAACTGACTGTATTCCAGATAGATGAATTCGATTGTGACAAAATTTCATTAGATGTTATAAAGGCAATTATCAACGCGCATTTGCCGAGTAGTATTATTTCATTGAATTTAACTCCATCTGCCTATGAGGACATTCGATCAGCGAGTGCTTCCGTATTTGATAGATTAGAAAAAGCAAATTACAAGATTGATTTAGCGGGATCTAATACTTTTGAAGAAGTCAATGATATTATTCTTGAATATATCAGATACCATGACGTTGGAAGCCAGTTCTCAAAGGAAGACGAAAAAGATCTTTCATCAAAAATTAAGGTTATATACGATGAATTTCAAGATTTTAGAAACGTCAGGTCAATGATAAACATTTTTTACCATGCTATGGAGTCGGCACAGAAAAGAAACTGTACTATTATTGACGAAAAAGCAATTGACGACACTATCACGCATGTCTATCCAGGTCTAAAAATAAGAGGCAGTATAATGTCCATCCCTTTATCGGAATTCATTAGGATAAAGAAAGATTGTAACGACCTAAAAGAGTTAGAAGATGATGTTCGTGATGCGGTTCGCAATCTGGTAAATTGTGCCCATGACGTAGGATCTGTTTCTGAACTTAGTTCTGAATTTACCTTCAGAGAAGGAGGGGACATAGTTTATAGCGACTCTTCAGGATCAAGAGTGGCGGTATCAGTAATAATGAGTAAAGACCACGTAAAGAATTTTGAACAAATTGCTAATACTGTGAAAACTTCAAGTATAGTCGACAAATTGCTAATACTAACTAATTCTTACGCAAATGGTGTAGGTAATGGTGCCACAGTTGTTAATATTGATCGTTCTAAAATGATTGATCTGATCTATTTTAATGGTAAGTATGAGAAAGATGACATTTTTGAAGAAGATAAGAAACGTGCATTGCTACTTGCACGATCAATAAAACTATGTTAGCCTCATCATTAAAGCGAAATATGCAAAACAATTGTCATGTATGATTGGACTGTATGAGAAGTAGAACCCACAAACTCTTTTAAGAGGGATTTGCAAATGCTGCGTTGTGGATAAAAACGCTACCGACGAGGAACGCTTTGGTCTTGGCTCGGATGATGAAGCGTTAAGATGCAATATATGTGGTCGGGAGGCGGACTTTATAGTCCAGCTAGAATTGATTAAGGAGAGGAGCAACTATAACATAATAGAATCATTAAATCAAATGCCATTTTATCTGTGCAAATCACATGAATTTCTTTACAAGAGAATGCGTAGCAACATTGAACTCCAGGATTATTTCCCGGAGACTATCAGGGAAAACCAATAGCAAATATGTGAGATGTTTGAGGCGCATTGACAATGAAGAAGAACTCCTAAAAAGTTTACATAAAGAAGGAATTACGATCCTAAGTTATGAAGGAAGCAAGGTCCCTTGTATTTATGTAACTCTAAAGAGGTATGAAGAAATAATTAATAGTGCTTTTGGAAAGAAAATGGCAGTAGATACTATCCTTAATATAATAAACAATCCGGACAAACCAGACGTATTCGTTGATATTTATATGAATTTCTTAAATGCTGGCCTTGAACAGTATTTCCTTTTGCCGGCTAACGACAATTTAGAATTTTTTGAGGCAATGGCCAATTCAGCCATGATAGCGATTATACCAGACCCTTCTTCTAAATTCGGAGGACAGAACATATTCATGGTTCAACTCCCGAAAATAAATGCTATAGAAAATGCTGTTTCCATAATTAAATCCAAGCTTCCAAAATGAATGAATATTTTGAACGATTGATCTCGGAATCTCGGAATATCATTTAATCATGCCTTATCCCAATCTCAGAAACATTACACATTACTAAGTGAATGGTATTACCTTTGGTAAGATTTCATTAATTCTCGACTCTTACAAATGCGACGGCCGGGATTTGAACCCGGGTTACCAGATTGGCAATCTGATGTCCTAGACCAAACTGGACGACCGTCGCAGACAGTTTCCCTAAGATTAAGCTGGATAATTTTTCCAAGCAGATTCAGAGATACCTAATCCTGAACCTTAATCTAATCACTATACAGCAAGGCTTACCAATATAAAATGATTTTCTTCCCTAAATGCGAAAAAAGATTTCATTTAAGATACTCTTAAGACAATCTTGTACTATTGTTATCATTAATTCTTGTTCGATGAGTGATTTTTCCAGCAAGCCTAATTCTAATAACTTCGAATTCTTGTAGATTAGTAATAGCTTCTACGATAGTAGTATTAACGTTGTCAATCCTCTCCTTTCAGTCACATGCGAGGTGTCAGCTTCTTCTATTACTACAGTAATAGAGATTACATCGCCAGCATTGCAAGACTTGGCGTTGAGGAGTACAAAGTCATTGAGAATGTCGCCACCAATTTTAGTTTCAGGACTGACCTTGAAATCGATAGCAGCTACTGAGTTTATAAGAAAGACCTGATTTTTCTGATAATCGCCAATTCTCGCGATTCGGCCAGGATGGGGTATCGCACGTACCTTTACTTTTATTTCACCTACGTGATGTCTGGTATAGCCTGTCATGCCATTGACTTGAACATCAATCTTGAAAGGATAGCCTGCTGTGCTCTCGGCCATTTTATTGATTCCGTCATTCATGATAATGTCTATTTTTTTGATAGTTGTGCCATAGGATCGAATCCAACTGTTTGTTGTAATTCTGATATTTTCTATAGCCATTTTTCTGCTATCAGTCTCTTTAGTATCGAGATTATATCTATCGACCCAATCCGCATAATCCTTGCTAATATCAGTAATAAACTCTGCACAAGTAATTTGGTAATCTTCTATACTAGAAGCGCGTTCCGAATCCGTATCAGAGTAGAACACAATAGATGACAAAACGGCAGCTGAATAAAAATGTGGACCCAAATTGTTATAATTTAATAAGGATAATAATTTATGGACATCTACCTAATTTGCCAGCTTTATTTTCCAGCTTGTATGAAGATCTCATGAAAAATCTCACACTCAATGAAAAATCAATTAAATCTATGCTAACTCGTAGCCCCAGTTTGGCCTACACTAAGATAAACGAACTCGCACATTTTACTGGATCAAGGTATCAAGTTGATCTTGGACTACAGTTCCCACAGCATCAAAAGATATTTGATACGGAATCGTATGGCACCGAAAACTTAGGAGTAATTATAAATAAATTTCGGAAAACATTTCCAATACCGCGAGAGCAAGTCAAATCACAAGCGATTAAAGTACTTGATACTATCCGGGTAGAGGACGCCTACATGTATGAGGGGAAGGAAGGGGTTAGAGTTATTACTAAAAGCGGGCGGTTAGAAGTTCTGCCGGGATCAGTCCATTTGTGGTGTAGAATAGACCAACCGGTAAAAAATTATGTAGACTGGCTTATGGATATGGTGTATTACCAGGATCTAAAGACTGATATTGATTGAATCCTGCGCGGGTTAGGTATTCAGAAATAACAAATACATTGATGTTATTTTTATCGGCATTTATAATTCTCTTTATTTGCACTTTGTAATGGACCTGACTTATGTCATATTATAATCTGATTTTCGTTAACTTCGAATCATAAGATACGCAAATAAGTGAGAGAAACGCTTATTATTTTAAAAATGTGCAAGTGTCCAAAGGTTCATTTTTATGAAGTTGAGTTTAAGCTTGCAGGTATGAATGTTGTGCCTACACATAAGAATTGTGGAGACTCCCTAAACGAAGACCAATCATCCAAATTTGAGAAAGAGCTGATAAAGCTTTGGGGATTTGAATAAAGTGATATGGACCTGCTTTATAGACCTGGTTAACGAAATCGTTTAAATCGGTATAGGGATTGCAAATTTATCACACGTCAACTTTATTAATCCCTACACTAATCTGGTTTTAGGTGATTTTGTGTGACCAAGATGCTAAATGTAACTATAGATACTTCCGGTGTGGGCCCTAATGAAGCTCAGGAATGGGTCAACGAATTGGTTAACGTCTATGCGGATATGGAAGTCGAGGATGTAAATGTGTCCGGAAATAAGATCTCTTTTAAGGCAGGATCTTCGGGCATGGACGACACGGAACCTGAAGATATCAAAACAAAGCTACAAGAATATTTGACGATGAATGAGGCGTTTCAAGCCAATAGTATAAACGTAAGCTAGCTGGTCAAAGCGTGCTACCTTTTTTTTTACTTTGAGCCGTTAAGTAGATCCAATTAATCATAATACTTTCTCGGACATGTTTAAATAGTATACAGATTACGTATCAAGAATTAGGAAAATGACTTGTAAAGGTATTTGTGTGCGTCATAAGGCTCAAAAGCCAATAGGATTTGGTCGCTATGCAAGCGGCCAAAAACGCTGCCAGATCTGTGAAATCTTTATCAATTGGGAAGGGCTATGGTGCCCTTGTTGTGGTTATAGGTTAAGAACAAAGCCACGAAACTTGAAATACAAGGCGAAGCTGAGGTCAAGATCCAGAAGTTTGGAGCCGATGAGACCAGCCCTGATAGCTTGAAAGATAAATTTCATACCTTTGTTTTCATATGACCAGGGTTTGGACTAATCTAAAAACATATTTGCATCAGATTCCTTGGAATAGTTAGTTACCTAAAAAACAACAACAATAGATTCGACGACAGCGAACATGTCCTCAAGGCCTAATGTTCTATCATTAACGCAAAAAAAGTTACGTTGCTCAGTGAAAGATGGAAGGGAGCGTAAAGATTAAGGATCATATTAAGCTTAATCTACTGGTAGATCCGTAGTACATTATCAAATATAACCTAGTTTAAATCCGTTGGAGGGACAGAGGACAATGCCGTTAGAGTTAGAAATCTACTTGGTGGATCTTCTTTGCTCGGGGTACACAAAAATAATCCATTCTTGTCCA
>JBQCDO010000095.1:0-17282 GCA_051961195.1 Nitrososphaeraceae archaeon
TGGCATTTTTAATGTCTACAATAAGCAAATCATCTGTAAAAAAACATGGATCAGCACTTTCATTCTGCTGTTATTGTGAAAAGTTATGATACGAAACTGATAATAATATCAGATTCTGTTCTAACACATGTCGGATTCATTGGAGCAGCAGCAACAGCAACAACAACCACAGACGCGATTAGGAGTGGTCACAATACATGACGCATGTCCCGCTTTTTCAACAAAGATATTCGAATTGGCTGATGAATTAGAGAGACTAGACATAAAATTCAATATTGCATTGGTGCCATTCTTTAATGAAAAACAAGATCTTCCTCGATTTCCTGAATTTGTTGATAAGATAAAATCCTACGACAACTGCCAAATTGTTTTGCACGGTCTTTATCATGAGTTGAAAAATGGTCAGTTTGATAACTTCCATGATACAAAAGAAGCAGATGCAGAGGAACAGATACGTGCGGGGCTAGAGATATTCCACGAAATAGGAATAAACACTGACGTGTTTATACCACCAGCATGGAAATTAAATAATAGCTCAATCAAAGTATTAGAAAAGTTGGGATTCAAATTAGCAGAAGAGCAAGAAGAATATATATTGCTACTTTCGCAAGGAGAGTTTAAGAAAATAAAGCTGCCAAAGGTTTTAAATTGGGATTCTACTGGCTTTCCAGAAAAGAACATTGTGAACATGAGTAGAGATGAAAGAGCCTTCAAGTTGCAAATAGAAGAAAGACCACAAATTATCAGAATAGCTTTGCATCCAAGAGACCCGGCTGAAGCAATCAAGGATCAAAAACAGATGATATCTATACTAAAGGATAGTGCTTATGAGATACCAACATATACAGAGCTTGTACCCAAGTTACAAAAATTAGATCATTCAACAGAACTGAATTGAATAATAATAATAATCTTGTTTCATAACTAAGATAGTAGACTATTCGCCGTCATGATATCTATAATCTTAGTAGATGCTTATACAGTTATATATGCACAGACTTCCACTATATCCTTCAAATACATATAGGACAAAAATTATCTCTAAGATTTTCTTCCAAAAATATCTTTAGTATTGCATTATACATCTGCCAGGAGAGTTCAAACGTTATATTTTAGATAGAACGTTATTAACTATTGACTGTAGAAGGAAAGGGCAAGAAACAGACGATACTAAGAACTATTCGTCTAGATAGGCAATTAGATGAAGCTTTAGATAAAGATGCGGATGAACATGGTATTAGTGAAAATGCACTTATATCTTCGATACTTGCAAAATATATCGAATGGGATAGATATGCTGAAAAGTTTGGCCGCATTTCTTTGCCAAGTGAGGCTCTGAAAGCAATTATTGAGGCTACCGAACAGGATAAGTTAAGAACTGCCGCCGAGGAATTTGCAGCATCAGTTCCCAAGGATTATATCATGTTTCACTACAGGAAATTAGATGTTGAGGCATGTCTTTTGCATCTGTCGTTTTTAGCGAGATATGCTGGAATGTTCAAATATGAAGTTCAGATAGAGCAGGAAAGAAGATTCACAGTCACAATTCATCATAAATTTGGCGAGAAGTGGTCTTATTGGTTAGAAAAGTCCATTTCTATTGGCCTGTTTAAGAATGTACTAGGAATCCTCCCAAAAACTCATCTGAGTAAGAATTCTGTAATATTTACGTTTTTTCTTCCGTAGCAATATACATTTGGCAACTATCAAGCCTCATTGCACCAATATGTTTTTGGATTCGTGCCCATTACTACCTAATGAACTACTAGATCACTGAATAATTTTATCTTTGAATACCATCATGCCTCATTTTATGGCATAAGAATACTAGTAAATTCATGAGATGGAGGACAGATATTATTGTCATGATCTTAACGACTCGAATATTTCTTCATATATGACCTGGTAGGCTCTTCATTTTGCATATTTTACTATCAGAGATATTATTCCTCATTCTTCGATCCCAATAGCGCGTATAGGTGAACCTGAAGCACCTACAAGTTTCAGAGGAGTCATTATAAGCGTAAACTTTTCATTGTTGAATCTGTATAAATTGCATAAATTTTCTATTACTAGAATCTGATTTGACAGGAGCGTATTATGAGCTATGAGTCCGATATCAGAACCTACGTCAATGCTCGGACAATCTATTGCTACGGCATTAACTTTTTTCTCTACTAGAAATTCCGCTGCATCCTTTGATAAGCCTGGATTATTTTTCATATAATTATCCTTTTCATTAATTTGTTTTTCCCAACCTGTGGATAAGACGACAGTGTCTTTTTCTTTTATCTCCAATTTAGTGTGTTTTCTTATATCATGGCTAGTAATCATTTGATTAGAATTCTTCTCTATTTTTATGAGTATGCTATTATTACAAATATACCTATGGACTTCAATTTGATCGATTGTTGGGCCACTAGGGGCGAAATGAAATGGAGCATCCATGTGAGTTCCCGTATGAGTGCTCAAAAACACGACTTCTGAAATATATCCTTGAATCTCAAATTTTGACCATTTTAGGAACGTAGGTGACGGATATCCAGGGAAGGTTATCATATCCGATGTGATTCCAAGTGTAAGATCAACTATTTTCATGTTTTAGTACGATGTATAATTATTATTATTATTATTATTATTATTATTTCCTTTTGTCATAAACTATCGATCTATATACATAGGCGCACTATGTAGGTTGGCTATCATATGAAAAGCGAAGTTCATTTTCTATTCGGTTAATTTTTAGAATTGGACAGACTATGGATCGAATCATTTGTATAATACCTTTTACTATGGACAACTGCCAAGTACGAGGTGATAGAACTGGTAAGGCCAAGTTCCTCTCGTATTTACACCCTTATGACTTTATCACGATTTAAGAGTTTAGCAGTTATACCTATTTTTATTAGGAGCAAGCAAATTGGACTGTAAGGGATAGGTACATGCAACAGTATTAATCGCAGCTTCTAAAAGTCCTATTTTAATAAATTTAATGTACAAAAATGCTTTTACCCCTCTCTCCTCAGCAGCCTTTATAATGATGATATTCTTGCTGCACCAAATAATGCAATATTACCAGTAATAGTACTTTCAGTTGCAAGTATGAGATATAGAGAAATATCATCAGTAAAAAATCCATTATGTTGATACAATTATAGGTAGCAGTGTTGGGTACATTAAAGTAATCAGCCTTATGTCAGGATATTAGTTGAGATTATTGTGTTATTTATAGTTGTTAAAATCCAGAATCGACTCTATGAGATAATTTAATGCAGGAATTAAATCAAAAGCAAATGTAATCGCAATAGCAACAGATGTTGACTCTGACCTAGATAGAAATAAGCAGCAGTATCTCCTGCATGTTTTTGATTGATGCAGTAAAGCTATACTAATATTTCGTATATTTTGATTATTTTGCATATATCTAAGCAGTAATATTTATCTTACCTGATACCGCTTAATTAGGTGCTAGAAAATATATGACTGAAGCGAAGCAGTACGCACATCCAGAAGTGTTAGTTGACATACCGTGGGTTGAAAATCATCTCAATGATCCAAATATCAGAATCGTTGAAGTAGATTATGACCCTGTGGCAAACTATGAATTAGGACATATTCCTGGTTCAGTATTAGTAAACTGGAAGCATGATATAAACGATCCTGTAAATAGGAATGTTTTAAACAAACAAGCTTACGAACAGCTGATGCAAAGAATTGGAGTCAATAATGATACAACTCTTGTTTTGTATGGAGATTTCAATAATTGGTTTGCAGCATTTGCGTTTTGGGTATTCAAGTATTACGGATATAGAGATGTCAGAATTTTAAATGGTGGCAGAAAGAAATGGTTAGCTGAAGACAAGCCTGTGACAAAAGAGATTCCCAGCTATCCCAAAGGGAGTTTTAAGCTAGACCTACAGTTAGAGCCTGACAAAAATATTAGAACATTTCTTAATTATGTGCGTAATACGCTCGGAACAAATACATTGATAGATGTCAGAAGCCCAAAAGAATTTACAGGAGAAATTACAGCGCCTCCAGAATATCCTACAGAACATGCTCAGAGGGGAGGTCACATTCCTAATGCTATCAATATCCCATGGGCTCAGGCAGTAAATGATGCGGATGGGACGTTCAAGTCAGTTGAAGAATTAAGAAAATTATATGAATCAAAGGGTATAACTCCGGACAAGGAAGTCATAACTTACTGCAGAATCGGTGAAAGATCCTCACATACCTGGTTTGTTCTTTCGTATTTGCTAGGATATCCCAATGTGAAAAATTATGATGGATCGTGGACAGAATGGGGAAATATGATAGACAATCCTATAGAGAAGTAGAGATTTAAATGGAGGCACATAAAGTCTAAAATGATTCACATTTTATTTTTTATTTCTTTGATTCTCTAATTTGTGAGTAGCTAATCATACTAGAATCCAAACAGTACACTAACAAACAAACTCATCATAACGATAGATGAGCTTTAGCTCAGTTAGTCGAGGTAGATAAATTTTAACGGTGGTTAATCAAAACTCAAATAGGAAATACTTTCTTCTGAGCTACTAAGCCTTGAAGCAGAATAATAGACGAAATTTCAAATGGGGTCAACCTTTAGATAAAAAAGGGGAGAGATTACGCCTAGAAAAGAGAAAAATTTTGTAAATGCGGGCATTTAAAATCACATCATGCTAAAATATTTGGATGTACATATTTTTACGTATATACCTGTAGAATGTATTATCCTGTTAAAAAGGTAAGATGCAATTAATTCAATAGGAAAAATGACATGAGTGACATTAAACTAACCTCACTATCGATTCTGATAGGCATCAAATTTCATGTAATAATAAATCTTTTGATACCTCCATTGATAACGAGGCAAGGATACTAGGGATAGTAGAATATTGCTTTGAGAAGAGGTGAGCAGACTTGCTAGTTCGTGTCTTGAGATTAGTGGTAGTTGATTTTATACATCACTATCGGCGCAGAGTCAATCAAGTAAACTTTAGGGGTGCCTGCGGATAAGAGTTCAATGGTTTGAAAATACATCGTCTTTAACTAATCAAAAAGTATACAGGCCAGAGGAGCAGAAAAATTAAAATTTAAGGAGGTGATAACGATGCAACTTGATTTAAAACTAGCGAGTATATTTTTGAACATAATGATTTTAATGAACAAACCAAACTTGAGTGTCATATAGAGGTTTTAAATTATATTTTAGAGTTATCATTTTTGTCTGAAGTGTGAAAATCACCAAATTAATCATATCCTATGTGGTCTAGGATATTGCATAATATGCGAGCCTGACGATACCAAAAGCTAAGACTGATCATGGAAAACTGATAGTAAGGCATGAAAAACATAATTAAATTGCTGTTATGAAGAATTGAAGAATAATATGCGGAAGGCCAAGCGGTCGGTATTGGAATTTATTATTATGATTCTGTAGATGAGAATATATTGAAGATCCGAGAAGGATTTGTGTATAGTTCAATACTGTACCGACCTTTCATGACATAAAATTCTGTCCTTTTTACGGTAAGAAGTTTAAGATAATCCAAAAATGAAAACACATGCTAAACAACACATGTCAGTGCCCATTCATATACATGATTCCTATTGTAATCGTAGCAAGTCTCTCTGGTACAATTTTATCATAAGACACAAGATACTTAAAGTAATACGAAGCACCTTTATACAAAAAGGCATTAAGACCTACCAGAACACCTGACTCAGTTATCTAGATAATTGTATGTCATTGAATCCATATTTATCTTCTTAATGCATATGACAACATGTCTTTTTACGTTCACTGGACTTAATTGTAATAGTATCGTTTTTCAGCAATTTGTCCTGGGCTGTTAACAGCGGTGTAACACTAAAAAGCGATATTTCGTTATATTTCTGTATAATTAAACAATACAAAAACAACTTTGTGTATAATTGACTAGTAACGCACTATATTATAACATTAATTTTCTGAACGCGATTAACATCATAGACAGGTGGTATCCAAAACACTACAATCCCTTGCATCTCTTTTTGCTATATCTCTGGCGTTTGCTACAGATTTTTCAATTTTACAGCACTTGCTCATTAATCATGATAACTGAAGAGAAGACTTTAGCGATAAAAATTGATTTCCATGATTGAATATATTCTGTTAGAATATAGTTCATTTGAATGAATAGAGCATAGAGTTATATCTTAGATAAAGATGTGTAGATATACTTAATATGAAATTTGGTTTACAGCATCCCAATTTTACTTTCGATTATAAAAATGGCGATACGTCCAAGATAGTGGATTCTTTAAAAGATCTCATCTTAATGGCAGAGAATGCTGGCTTTGATTCCTTTTGGGTAATGGATCATTTTCATCAGATAAAGTTTGTAGGAGGTCCAGATGAACCTATGCTTGAAAGTTGGACAACTATCTCCGCGCTTGCAGGTATTACTACAAAAATAAAACTTGGAACGTTAGTAACTGGCATTATATATAGACATCCAGCAATCCTAGCAAAGATTGGTGCTACGTTAGATGTCCTTAGTAAAGGCAGATTGTTTATGGGAATAGGAGCGGCATGGAATCAAGAGGAATCCTTCGCATATGGAGTTCCGTTTCCCTCGACAAAAGAGAGGTTATTGAGACTTGAAGAAGTCATTCAAATTATACGCAAAATGTGGACTAAATCTAAAGCTACCTTCAATGGTAAATATTATCAGATAAAAGATGCTTATTGTAATCCTAAACCATTACAGAAGCCTCATCCTCCTATTATGGTAGGCGGGGGCGGAGAACGTGACACATTAAGGATCGTGGCAAAGTACGCAGATGCATGCAACCTATTTGGCTCTTTAGAGACAATAAAACGAAAGTTGGGTATATTAGATGAACATTGTAAGAATGTTGGTAGAGACTTCGATTCAATTCTGAAGACCAAATTGGGTATTGTGTTAATCGATAATGATAAGGAATCACTAAACAAAAAGTTAAATGAACTGTTTAAGGGGATGCCTAAAGAGCAGATTAAAGAATTCGTTATTTATGGAACTCAGGAAGAAGTCTTGAATGAAATAGAATCGCTTGAAAATGTCGGAATGGAGTATTTCATAGTAGATTTAGATCCGTCTAGAGAACTCGAACAATTAGAATTGTTTGCAGATAAAATTATGAAGAACCTTTCCTGATTTACTATACCGCCAGGATAAGAAAAGTGTATATTATATTTTTAACATGCCTTTATGGCAGGTTATTAGTTTGTTCTTTTTGAAAGTTTCATAATCAACTCTTTAATCATTTCTGTTACTCCAGTATTAATGCAATAAATAACGATTCAGTCATAAATGGCTCGCCTTTAGCATTAATTGCATCAAAATATTTATTAATTTCCTATATCATTCCATAAATAATTTTTTATTATCTGCTCGTAAAGCGAATGCAAAGCTATTTTTCCTTGATTCTATTTCTTTTGTTAAACTATAGTTCTCATTCATAGCCAAATATGTAATTAGCACACATCCTATTATTATCATTATTATTATAGATTAGACTACTTTACCTGGAGGGGACAGTTAGTTTGGTTGGGTGGTTGGTTGTTTATTTGTTCATACTTACACATTGTCCTCATTTGTCCCTGAATATATCTGATATGTCTCCCTTGGAGAGAGGTGTATCTGTACCTGTTTACTTGCGGTATAATTCAGTTTCAACGACTTTCTGTACATCCGGATCGTGATTTTCTCGTTTCTTAAGAAGCAGAAAATCTCTCCAAGACATATTGCTAGTGGTCGAAGAGGCCTGTCGTGCAGCAAGCTCGTTTTTTAGCGAATCGAAGATCTGATAATGTCGATAACAGTATACGCTATTATTATCATCAAGCGAAGAGGCATTCTGTCCACATGCTATGCATATCTTTCCTGCTCCTATAGTCATTATTTGTGATAATTTCTAGCCCTTAATATGGTTTAAAAATATCATATATCAACTCAATTTCCCACGCTGTACCATCAATCACCATTTTCACGTAGTGCTCAGACAATAAACGACAATATACTAAATCAAGTGACTATATCAGCATTTAAATAAAATACTACAATGAGCAATAGTACCAATATTTCCAAATCTAACGCTATTAGTGATTCTCGTGCTAGCAATTTCACACATTAAGTTGATATGATAATTACTAGACGGTTTGATGCGTAGATATTCTTACTTATTCATACTGTATCTATACTCGGTACTATTACTAATGCTGTAATTACAGATACATGAATATTTAGCTTACGGACATGGGTTAAACTTCTGTTGTGAGGAAGTACCTCCTCCATTCTATTGTGATCATAGTAAGAATGGTAGAGGTAATTCTGATAGATAGAGATGTCAAGAAATGATACTCCGTTTAAATCCTGCTTTTACGCCTGTTTTTAGGCCTAATTTGATCTTAGTAGAGATAGTAGAGATATTTCATTATGTCATAGTCTGCAGTTAATGTGTAATTTTGTTAGTTTAGCTAGCTTCATGTTGTTGGTTTTAAATAATATATCAACTAGTAACAATATACATGACTCTGGCTAACGGGAAAGATATTAAGTCAGTGTTAATAAACAAAAAAAATATTTCATTATTCTTTCAGTTGTCTTTGACGGTCCTGATTTTGCTAGGAGTTGGGTTAGCACCTGCTCAAGCTTCAGCGCAATCAATTCCAAGTATTGGCGATACATATTCCTTCTCAAACCCAACTTTATCTTCTCCTGTCAGACCTAGTCCAACTACATTTCATCCACCGTCAATACCTCATGAATTGTCTGCGGCTCAAAAAAGCGCATCAACAAACAAGCCATGCACACTTAAACCATCGCTGATAGAACACGAAGGTACTCCACAACAGACAGAAGGTCCATACTTTGTTAATGGCATGCCTAACCGATCTGATATAAGATCAGATCCTTCTGATGGTTCAATACAGCAAGGCATCCCATTGCGTCTAGTAATTCATGTTTACGGTATAAATAAAAATGGTTCATGTAGTCCTCTCAAAGGAGCCAAAGTAGATATCTGGCATGCTAATTCTCAGGGTATTTATTCTAATATTGCTGACCAAGGTACTATAGGAAAAAAATTCCTCAGGGGATATCAACTTACGGACAGTAGTGGGACCGTCAGATTTACAACGATATATCCAGGTTGGTATCAGGGCAGAGCCATTCATATACACGACAAGGTTAGTACATTTAACAGATCAGACAAAACTTTAGATTGGACATCACAGATATACTTTGACAATTCTGTAAATGAACAGGTCCACAAGCAACTACCATACAGCAAACATGGACCTCCTGACATGAGGAATGAACAAGATGGCATTTATGCAGGACCGTCAACTGATGGCCAATTCCAGAGCAATAGTGGAAAGCATTTAATGGTTGATTTAACTAAAGAAGGACAATCCTACCGTGGTACATTCAATATTGTATTAAACATTACTCAATAAAAAAGTTAATCAATTCTAAACCTGTAGTGATTCCAAGACTAGAGAAGAGGACGAGATAATAAAATATATGAATAGCTGGGGGCGATGTGCCTGCATAGTACGGCTTTCGAGTTCTGCAATACTAGTTACCAAAAAAGATAAGCCGCTAATAGTACTTGAATATTAATACAAAATGGTCCTCGTATTAAGCAGATTTCCGGATAGCATTGACAGCAAACACTTTTATCAAAAGGACTGGGATAAAGAAACTCCAGATTATGTTGATAAGGTAAAGGGTATATTCTAAATCTAGAGGCATTAATATAAATTATTTAGTATGCAATAATAGAGACACATTGCTGTGGCTAGCGAATTTAGGATGTATTGAAATTTATCTTGGGTTAGTAGACTAAAGGACTATGATGCCTGTAACCAAGGAATAAATCAAATAAACTCTCTACTAGTAAATCAAGATAAATGCGGCCTAGTTTTTCCTGATTTTATAGTCTTTGAACTGGATTCCTATATCTATGCTAGATCGGACTTTTACTGTAGTTATCTTTGCTCCTTTAGTTACGCTAGGTTTTGGAATCTTGGTTTCTTGTGAGTTGCAACTCCTTTCCTTTTCGATCATATCCATCATCAGGCGCGCCCCCTAGCCTATCTACGCATTATTATCTTCTCGTTAATCTTATTCAATTCGCATGTTGAATAGTTATATACATATAATATTCCTATATTTTACATGGATTCAAAAGCTCTGATTCATAGCAAACTAGCAGTATCAACAATCATCATGATACTAGTAATAATGGCGTTAATAGGACAAAGAGGAGATGCTGCATCTGCAGTAACAGCAACAAAAAGTGCTGCTAGAACAATAACCCCCAATACAAATGACATAAATTGTCAATCTAAGAAGGGAACTGCAAACACTGAAACAGCTCTAGGTACATTAAAGTTTGCAGGTGAAAAATGTACAGGTGAAAATGGTGGAACTGTAGCAGCAGGCGGAGTCAAATCCAATCCAGGAGCTATAGGAATACACGGTATTAATGGCCCAAACGACAATTCTCATATTGGGGGATTTATCAAAAGGTAGATAAGTACATATTCCATTTTTCTGCGTAGCAATAATTGTCTGCACTTGCTTGTTCTCTATAAATTACTGTAAATCAGCAAAGCAAAGATTTACTCATCTTATTAGTGCGAATTGTGCACAAATTCAGAAATTATTGTCTACTGAATATGTGAAAAGTCCTACTTCCTCTCCCTCATTGTCTAAAGGCATTCTAAAAAGGGAGATTTGATTTATAGTACAATGCCTGGTTATGACGTTTAAAATTCAAGAGTATTTCGATCATGAGGTGCGCTGACTAAATCTTATAAAGATAACAATTCATCAGGAGAGCCCCGGTCCAGCCAGCCTTATGAGTTGTTTTCATTAAATCCTATAATTTTATGCATATATGTTATCATGCGTTAGTTACTATCGCTTTCGACTGGAAACTAGGAAATGAAGAAAACTCTTCTATAACAGACGCTGAAATAAATAAGTCCTGAATATCATATCGTGGAATGCGTCAGGATTCCTATGGCAACTAGCAGTGTTATCGTCGTAATAGCCATTGTTATTACGATAACTATGACTATGACAGTCTATATTCATACAGCAAAAGTAGAACTCAATATTGACCAGATGAATAAGAAGAACCATGATATCGCCGACGCGATTAGAAGTATACCAGAAAACAGTGCAGAAAACACGACCGGATCTGGAAACTAACTATCGTCTAGTGAGTGTCCAATGTTAGTAGATAAGAAAAATCAAGGAATCGGATAGATTGATGGAACTTGGATGATAATAACTGTTGCAATAATTGTGGTTATACTATTCCGATAACAGGAAGGATTAATCTGAGTACTAGAATGGAATTTATTTCAGATCCTTCGGTAATCTGTCATTCTTTTCTATCAGGTAATAAAATCATGCATACTTGTGCTCCATAACATAGTTCTATTAATTGGGTGTACAGTAATGAATGGTCTCAATTGATATGAATGAGAGGGTCTCGAATACGATAAATATGTAGGAAAATGTTAACCAGAAGATATTGTAATTTAACGATTGAATCCGTTCTTCAGATCATCGTGATCCTTTCTGTAATTAGAATTCATAGTAACTATGCCCTCTTATCACCAATGCTATAAATAGCAAGTACTGTAATTATTGCTCCAGTTATTACTGCTCAACCAAGTTTCGCCCAGCTAGTACCACAAAAGAAAAAGGTTGTCCTAACTGTTATTAATGTTATGCTTGAGTAATTGGCTCCAAGTCAATTTCCAGCCCTACAAAATAAGGTCAGAAATATCTTAGTATTACTAATTCTTTTTATATACTCAAGGTATTGAATTATAATCAATATGCAAATGAGCAATAGCCAAACAAGTAATAACTATTTCAAATATTTACTATTAACTATGAAGGGTATTTCTTCTATTACAAGATATTCCCCCCAATCTTGATGAGGGCTTTATGATCGAGGAGGAATAAGGGACAATTGAGATTCTATCCATGGTTGGAATTTTAGTAGGGCTGCCGAAGAGTTCTTGAATTTGTTCCTTTCGAGAGGAGGATCTAGTATAATCTCTTTCTCATTGCGAATACTTGGAAGGGCTTTCACACATCGCCTGAAATTCATCATCATTTCTAATTCCATAGATTAGGATCAAAAGATTTCTGCTAGCAGTATCATTTAATAATCCAGCTACAACCAATATAAAAAAATGAAGAGTTAGAAATAAGTGGGTATCCTTACATCTGTTTCTTATATTCACTAATTGCTGGCATCATTATTACTGTCGTTAGGACTATTACCTGTATCCTTACTGCCGCCAGAATTGTCGTTAGTGTCGCTGCTGCTACTGCTGCTACCCCCTCCAAATGTAGAATCAAAACAATCTCTTATTTGCTGTTTCGTTGCAGAACCACCGTTTGAAGCGTCAGAAAGACAGCTCTGGAACTTGTCGTAATCGCCTTTACCCGAGCCGCTACTGCTTCCACTATCGCTACTGCCACTGCCACTATTGCTACTGCCACTGCCACTGCCACTGCCACTGCCACTATTGCTACTGTCGTCTTTCTGTGCAAATACATGGCTGGTGAAACTAACTGATGACACAGATAATGCCACTGCGATTGTCATGAGAACAATTGATATCATTTTTGTTGTATACATTGTTTCTTTAACGAATATCCTCTTATATCATTTAAATTATTTACTCAACTTTTTGTTACTCCTTGTTCAGGTTATGTTGTTAAACAAAATATGTGGAATTAGGTCATTATATTTTGCAAGTTGAAATGGCATAAATGGCAAAAGCTATCAATTTGGCTACATTTGATGAGTATTTATATAATCAAGGCGAAACTGAACACTCGAGACTATTATTGTAACGAATCATCTTTTTTGCAATAGCAATATTGCAACAAGAATAATCTCTCATACATTGGGCATTTGTAATTATTACATCGAGACGAATTCCGATAGAAAGTCCCACCGTAGATCAAACACAATACAACTTAAATGAGAATTCAAAATGGGTTGAAACCATCAAATATTAATAGTACCATGCTTGCTGCGAACGTATCATCTCAAAGTCTTGACATATCCATTGTATCACAGGTTTTTCATATTAGTAATTAATTTGCCACAACAGTCATACAATTGGAGGAAAATTAAAACTTCTGTGGAATGATTTACATATTTGGTATTGCTTTTGTACCAGTGATGGATTTATCGTAGGAGTACCAACGACACCTTTAACCTATCGCCTAGACGTAATAATCCTAGGAATCCACAATCTTTTTCTGCCGGCTCGCTCACCTTATGATGATCGGTCTTTCCCAAGAATAACATGGCTCTCGAATTTGATTAGCCACTCTTCATGCCTCTCGGTTGCTAGGTAGAAATCAAGGTGTTAACACACTTCACTCCATCATCTATCCGTTCCTTCTTACCAAGTGATTCAAAAATTTACTAGAAATTCGAGGGCGAACAACCCAAGCGTACGAGCAAAGAACATAGAGTGCTTCGCCGCCATGAGCGACGACAGGGATCACTCGTTTGATGTGACCAGATTTGATCGCCACCAGTCCATCACGGTACTCGTATAGTAAACCTTCTATTATATTCCGCAAAAGTGCAGATGCAGTAAAGCTTTCAGATAATCTGCTTTCAAAGAGATATTCAGCCAATAAATTCAATCTATTATGAAGGTCTACCGATACTTTGGTAGAGATTACTTTACTTTGTCGGCAAATTATGCGGTCATTATCATCCAGGACTTGACTATCGAGTCTGGCAGCCAATAGTATGTCTACTAAGATCAAAGCTATAATTTTTTACAAAATCCTATTTGATGTTGGTTTTGTTGGTGGACCACATGATATACTTTCGATAGTAACAAATAAAAGTACTTCATTACATCATCTGGATTTTTTATGTTTGTTACGCGAGCGTTTCTCGTTGGTGATAACCTATGAATTATTCGAGAATTTAGATATCTCTCGTTAGTAGGATGTTTCGGCGGACCAGTAGGTTATTGATCGATGGTATACCAAAACGCCGGACCCGCGCTAGAATTATGACATGTATTGTACAGTACCTCGTATCATCTTTATCATGATCGATATTGCAGATGTACTTTAGTTATTGTTAAAGGACATAATTAATGGTCGATGGGTAGACCAATACGTTGACATTCTGTTTTACAGGAGTTGTGATATTTTGGATTCGGTACCATTAGAGTGACTCTCGCATGCTATAACATCATTTCCTACTGTGAATGAAGTTTGGATATGCTTACTTGAAAACTATGGATTTTGATACTCATGTAGGAACGTACTTATAGTAGATTATTTACTAGTTAATACAGCGTCTCCTCTTTGTTTAGTTCCTATTTCACGTGCATCAGAAACATCCTTGACAAATATCATACCATGCGCCTCGTTTCCAGTATGCTGGCTAAGACTTTCTGATACATCATCAACAATCTGATTCGCTGTGGAGTCAGGTACAACTGTCTCAACCTTAATTCGCTTTGCATACTCGGTGGTGATTGTTTTTCCTGTCATATAGAAGTTTACTATTTCTGGTATAGCGTCTCGTTTTGTTCTACCAGCACCATTTATTTCATAGAATGTTATGCCGCCGACATTATGTTTCCTCAGAATTTCAGTAACTTGCGCAAGGTCATCTGTAAGAATAAAGATGGATATTTCTTTCATGCTAAGTCATAGTTGTACTCTAAAATAACCCTTTCGTAGTTAATCTTTAAAATATTTATAGCAAAGTGACAATTAATGTAATACTTCACTTTGTATAATATAGAAGCGTCCACAAAAAAAGAAGTTGATTCTATGTTTCCCTGTGGGCCCATCTTCTCCACCGCCGGATCTACCATCGTGTCCATGCACTACACGATGACAATATCCATGTCCATTGAGATGCTAGTAGGAATGGTGTGCCTGAACTGGTGCTGAAACCGATCACTATATTACTGTTAACGGAGATTCTTAGGAGTAAAGGAAATCTGTTATAATAACGATTTCGCCCTTGATGGAGTATTGTCTCGATTTGTCAAGTTACAGCAATTCCTTGCAAAAAGCGTCTTTATCTTATTACCTATCCTTCCTTATCTACATATAAACAAAGGAATAGGTTAACTATGATATTCGCGGTGATGATAGCCATACTAGGATTAGTAGTAGGATCACCGGCAAGCAACGTGAACGCAAAGAAAAATACCAAGTGTTTCCTCGATGGTCAAGTCGACGGCAAATGGCCTAAAGCATTTGACGCAGATAGATTCACACATTGTGGAGAAAACTATCAAGATGGATTTCCTATGGGGGTGTAAGAGTAAAGGTAATGATGCACAAGGATTAAAAAATACCAATATTAAGTAACATCTGAATATGGCTAATATCAATCTCTTATTATAAGTATTAAGCGAGCCACATGAGGAGATAAGTGCATCAGACAAATACTGTAAGACATGAAGAAATACATATCTGATCTTAGAACCATGTTGCAGAAATCGTTAGAAACTTCACTCGGAGTTGAATTTGATTGAGTACAAAATTACTATCTGGTAACAAGAAGAAGAAGAAACAACAACATCTTATGTTGATACTAATGTTTGTAGGAGTTGCAGCAACTGCAGTTCTCATTCCACTAATTAGTGTTGTAGGACTTTCTACTATGAATGTTAAATCCTCATCCCAACCGAGTTTAGGCGATATGTGTAAAGAAAATGCATTAAAGTATGAACAACTAGGCTACTATAAAGGTGGAGCAGCGCAATTTAATGCAGTTATGGCTACCTGTGCTTGGTAGTAGTAGCATTTGATGATAATCCATAGGAATATGAGTTTCTCTTTGATTTTACTTTTTATCTCAGTTGCATTTGTGATGATGATATTTGTGTTAATAATAGTGGTCGGTGCAACAGCATATGTCCAAGCAAAATCAAATACTACTCCTACCACTACTATCCCTCATGTAACTATAGCTTTTGTAGGTAATACTTCACCAATAGCCAGTATAGATCATGTATCAGTTGCCGGTATCGCTACCTATAATGCAGCAAGTAGTAGGAAGAATACCGAACAGAAAATAATAACCGTATCCTGGGGTGATGGAACTAGCAGCCAGTCCAAAAATAACTAGGATTTCTTCATCTAGTGATGGTAGATGGGGTCCTTTATACCATAAATATGATTCCGCATCTGCCTCTAATCATTATACAATGGTTGCTGCTGCATCGGACGTCTTATCATCTTCGTCATCCAATAAAGGAATTGTACAAATAAAGAGTGAACCATACCTTATTAATGTCCTGAAAGGCCCGATAACAGGATATACATCTGATTCACTAAGAAATGATATTGGTTTTGTGCCCAAAAATAAAGGACTGTTATTTAATCCCATTCAATTAAGCAACGTTATAGCTTTGTCTATAGTTGCATCTGTCACTGTATTTAGTTTATGTATGGTCAGACATATGAAGAGAAATAGTCAGAAGAAGATGATACCCACTATAAATGCCTATAGGGATGAGAAGCAAAATCATTACACTAACACACGTTCCTTTGGCAAATCTAATTAGAGCGATAGATGAAACAGATAAAATCTTTTGTTTCTCTCTCATCTAGTTTATATAGTGAAAAAAATTACACGCAAGTATCTTATAGACAATAATTACAGATCAAGAAGTTGTAATATATGTTCATAATCTTGGTATACTCAAATCTATTATACATTGTATAGATATGAATCGAAGTTATGTTATCTCAGGAATAGCAATGGCGGCAATAGCTCTAGTACTAGTTACGACAACTATGTCAGATCCGCAGTACGCGTTCGCACATAGAAACCATCACCACTACAACTATGGTCATCATAATAATCATCATCATGGTAGTCATGGCGCAGCAGCAGCGGCAGCAGCTGGCGATAGCGCAGCAGCAGCGGCAGCAGCTGGCGATAGCGCAGCAGCAGCGGCAGCAGCTGGTGGCAGATAATTGATTGATGTTTGTGAGGGAGATCAGGGAATGATGTGGATAGAACATCTGTACTCACATTTTTTGAAGAAATCCATTACTACTATTTAAGAGATAAATAATCATATATAGTATTAGAGATGAAGATAATGAAAAGAGAACTCAAGTTTCTACTTATTATTAGTCTACTTGTAGTCTTGACTATAACATCACCTTCGGTATTATTATCTAATTATTCAATAC
>JBQCDO010000096.1:0-16374 GCA_051961195.1 Nitrososphaeraceae archaeon
ATTTTTTTATTTTAAATGCAGCTTTTATAATATGGTTTGGCATGACAATAGATTTTGATTCAAGTCTAGTATTAAGCAAGAAAGAAAGAGAAGAACGTCTTTTAGACCTGCACTTTAATCAGAACAAAAATTATAGACAAATAGCTAAAGAGATGAAAATATCTCTTCGCGATATTGGGGAGATTGTAAACAAGGCAAAGGAAGAAAAAGAACGACAGGAACATAAATCCTTGTTCGTACAGGCCTATGAACTTTTTTCTAAAGGTAATACAAAACTTAAAGTAGCCATCAAGTTAAACCTTGGACAAGCTCAGGTAGCTCAATATTATATGGAATATTTGAAGCTACGCGAACTGGATGATATTACCAATCTGTATTTAGAATCCAAGGATGATATATCATATTTTGTAAATTTGTGTAATGCAGCAAAAGAAGCAAAAATGAATGTATCACAGGTGGTTAACTTGCTTAAATTAGCTAATAATGATATTCAATCAATTGACCGAAAATGCCAAGACCTGAAACTTGAAGAGTCCTCTTTAAATGCCAGGAATTTGGATGCAGCTAGAACCTTTCACCAATTAAGCAACGACATATCGGAGGAATCCAAGATATTAAATCAATATCGTTCATCTTGCAAGGAGAAGCGACTTGAGTTAGCTAAATTGCGATTGCAAAAAGAAAAACTAGAATCTCTTGTTAGACAGTTTCATGATAACAACGAAAGTCTTCAAAGGATTAGAAAATTAGTCAACCAAATAATTGAACAAAGATTAATGAATCATAGACATGTATTGCTAATAGCCCTCCAATCGATTATAGATTCATGCCGAAGAGATCCTATAAAATTCAATATCCTTTATCATAATTTGTCAGCAGCTGCAATGACAACAACAGAGACACGACTAGCGGAATTTGGTATGATTGACCAGTATAATTATGGACTAACTTCGAATGATCAGTTATGCTATCAACATGAAGATTCCAATGATGTTGCTTACTGGAAGGTTCTAGTAGATGCAGCAGAAAAATCCTTTAATAGAATGATAAAAGAGTTGGAGCAAGTATGTATCAACCAGTTAGTAGAAGCATTTTCAATATCCTCGCAGTTGACTAAAAAATCGCTTGCGGCTTCAAAGCCTGTACTTCCGATGCAAACATACGGGAACGAGAAGGAAGATCCGCTCCTTGGAGCGGATCCAGTAACATTTAAAAACCCAATTTCCCTGGTCGACATTAAACCACCTTTGAACAATGAGCCATATTAAAATAGTTTTAATAAAGTATATTACTCTATTGACATGGAGCCCGAAGACGAAAATAAAATCGAAAGCAAAAAAATAGCGACTAATGTATGCAAGGCTCTAGGAATATGGGATACTATTGGAAAGAAGTGGTCGTTACTGATTTTGCGATACCTAAGTGCTAATGACAACATGCACTTTAATGAAATAAAACGACTACTAGTAATAAGTAGTAATGTGCTGGCAAAAAAACTTAAACAGTTAGAAAAAGAAGGCCTTATTACAAGAAGAGCTATTATTGAGGGTAGTCCACTAAGAGTAGAATACAAACTTACACCTTTAGCAAAGGAATTAGATGCCATTTTCATAGGTCTAGACGAGTGGATAGCTAAATGGGAGTCACGTAATAAACTCGATTAGAATGCAAATTTATGTATGTGATAATAATATTGCGGATATAAAATTGCATTCTAATCAAAATCATATTCTATTAATTTCGATATTGTATAAAGCTAGTATAGAAAAAAGCCCGCAAAAATAATTGTGATTATGATTAATGTATGTGTCATACTTGGCGTTTGAGAGCTACTATTATACTTTGAATTTAGATACGTGATAACCCTTCCTCACCGGCAATTGTTCAAATGAAGGATTTAGCTTTTCAACCAGGCCATACAAAGCCTTGTTCTCTGGTTTATAGAAAGATTCCATATCTTCTTTTCTTTCCCAGAAGGTAAGTACAATTGATTCTTGTAGATCCTCCAAGTCATCCATTACCATAAATCCTTTCATGCCTGTGGCTTTTTCTTCAATCTCTTCAAAGAACTCCAAAAGTATCTCTGTGATTTCCTCTCTTTTCACGCCTGTTTTTATTCTTACTTTGTTGTGCTTAACATATTTTATCATGTTCTGAGCACTTGACATCTTAGGAATGCTTTATGATATTGGCAATTAATGTTTATTATAATCTGTCACGCTAGAACAAAATTTCAATATATCATATAATAATCACAAATATACGACATCATCAAGCAAAAGAAGAACCCGGAGAAGAAGTAGAATGGAGCAGCCATTCTTTTGCTTTTCGAATCTCCTCCATTGTTAACTCATGGCCGCTCTGTTGCCAACTGAGTGAAATATTGGCACCTGCTTTTTTATACAGGCCAAAAAGCTTCTCTGCTTCTTGCCTTGAAACTATAGGATCATAAAGTCCGGAAGACATGAAGATATGCTTGTCACTAAGATCTGGCAATTTTTGTGGTACAAGTGGAACCATAGCACGAAAAAGGATAGCAGAAGAGAATGTTTCTGGACGAAGTAATAGCATACTGGCTGCTATGTTTGCACCATTTGAATATCCAACAGCTATTACACGTTGCAAATCAAAGTTATAAGATTTTGATGCATCAATCACAAAGTCTGCTAGCTCATTGGTACGGAATTTCAAATCCTCTAAATCAAAGACTCCTTCTGCTAGTCTGCGAAAGAATCGTGGCGTAATGCCATTCTCTAATACTTTTCCTTTAGGAGATAATATTGCCGCATCCTTGTCTAATTGATATGCCAATGGAATTAGATCTTCTTCATTGCCTCCAGTACCGTGAAGTAAGAGGAAAGTTGTAAATGTTTCTCTTTGTGTTCCTTCTTCATCATCTGTTGTTCCTATTGTGACCTTGCTCTTTTTATTTTTCGGTGGGATAAAACGGTGAATGAAACCAGGTTGGGTTTTTGTCTTGTCCATTTTATTTTACCATCATTTCGATCAGCAAATTGTCACTGCTCTCTATTCAATATCTGTTGCCTTGTTTCCTTTATAGGTAAACGCACAGGCCGCAGAACTCTCTCAAGATCCTTACGCATAGGTTCGAGCCATTTGGTCAACATCAAACGTGTCCCAAGTTCTTCTGCTTTTTCATCAACTGTAAATCCAGGAGGATTTGTAGCAATTTCAAAAAGTACTCCACCTGGTTCGTGAAAGTACACAGAATGAAAGTAGAGTCGATCGATTACCGGAGTTGCGTTTAATCCAGCTTTGATTATATTTTTGCGCAATACTATTTGTTGATCATCAGTAGGTGTGCGCCATGCAACGTGATGTACTGACCCAATTCCAATAGTGGCCTGACTTGTATAAGGAAGACAAACAACGTCAACAATATTGGCACCTCTTACATTTTCTTCGTTCTCTTGTTTTTGCTGAGTAGAAGAAGAAGATGTAGTGGGAATTTCATATCGGAAGCGATTTCTATCTTGACGTGTAGGGATAAACCCAAGCTCATCAGTTAAAACGCAAGCGGTACGTTCGTACCCTTTCTCTGATAGAGTGACAGAATAAAAACCTCTTATAGCATGTTCAATAGGTATTGGACCTTCTTTCCATAAATTGGCAGTTCTATTTTCAGCAGAGTTGTGAGCAACAAGTTCCAGTTCTAGTCCATCTGGGTCATGAAATGATATTACTTTCTCGTTTTCAAACCTTTTTGACGGTCCACTAAACTCTACTTTTTTATCTTTAAATCTCTCAATCCAGTAGTTTATAGAATTTTCAGGGATAAGAAAAGATACGGTAGATACCTCACTTGTTCCTCTCTGTCCTTTGAGTATGTTTGGCCAATGAAAAAAAGTAAGAATCGTACCAGGCCTCCCTAACTCATCACCATAGTAAAGGTGGTAGGATGTGGGGTCGTCTTGATTTACTGTAAGTTTAACAAGTCGGAGTCCCAAGCTACCAGTATAGAAGTCAATATTTCTTTGCGGATCACTAGTTATAGCTGTCACATGGTGTATGCCTAAGACATCTCTTTGATTATTATTCTTCTCCTTTCTATTAACTTTGGTGATGTCTAGTGATTGTTCCAATATTATTTTATTCCCCTCCAAACCATATTTTTGATTGTAAACCTTTCTTCCTGATTATACATCAGTAATGACGTTGACATACATGCAAAATATACCAATTTTAGTATTTATGTATCGTAGTTATCTCAAACTAACTAGTTTTTAATTGTAAAGTTGGATATTCAACTTATTACCATAGTTAAATAAAGCTAGGATGAATTATCATTGCTTTTGGTGGTTTTTTTGCTAGGCTGAAATTGGAATAGAGCACCTAGCAAAACAAGCCTGGAAATGTGTCATACATTTCTGAAGTCTTTTGTGACTTCCATTAGACAGGGCAACAATCTATTTAGACATAGTAAAAAATAAGCGAAAATAGTGGCTGGCAAAATTGAGTCAAATTTGTCTTGCATTCAACCGAATCAACGACGAAATCGGTTCTAAACAGTAGATTTCTGATCCACTATATAGGAACGAAGTTTAACAGTTTTCTGTGTTCTAGTTCAAAGAATATTGTCATAATCTATTAGCATGATTGGATTATACACTGATCAATTTGTCATATGCGACCCAGTCCCAGTGTCTATACTCTGGCTCTGTCCCTGCCCACGGATCCATATTTAGATCCGGTCCTGAAAGGTTGGGGATGGTATCGTAGTTATCAACATGCTGCTTCCGCCAACTAGTATAGATTCTATCTATGTTAGCGTGATGTAGCCAAAACAGCGGATCGGCGGGTGAGGTAAGTAAATCACGCATGGTTCCCCCAACCCATGCATGTACATTAGCATGAAGACTCTCTAGAGTCATAGTAAATTCTGTATACGTTGGCTTCCTTAAACAATCATTAATTTTATTTTCTGTAGGAAGGGAAAATTCTCCATCTTGTCCAGCAGGAGGAGGAGTTCTACTAACATCGACGGGATCCACAGAAGAGGGTTCAGGAGGGATTGATTCTGTATTTGGTATATTGACATGGGGTTTAAAGTTTTTCAACCAGTTTGGAATGTCGCGGTCTATAGTCCAATCCCAGTATGGTATATAAAAATCCTGATAATTCGGGATGCTACTTACCCAGTATTCTAAGACTGATAGGTAAACTCTATGCCAAGTCAAAAACCTTTGTATCCCAATAGGTCCATCCGCAGTGTGGAAGTTATGCGGGTGGCGATGAATAGCCACTAACGTGCTATAAGATCCACCAATCTCTCCACCGGAATTTGAGAGCGAATTAAAAGCGTTAATTCCGTTGATGAAAGTATTTTTAACCTTTGGGTCATGTATGTCGGCTTGATTGTATCTTGTTACTACTGCTGGCATGTATCGATCAAGATGCTATAATATTTATGATTTACCTTCTTAGGGGGATAACTAATGGATTTCCGATTTTTACTCAAGAAACCATTGCCTTTCCAAATATTTGGAATGAAGTTCATACATTTCCCACAATTCGTACTCATCAAATGCTCAAATATTTCATGAAAGTATTTCCTACTGATAGTGCTTTTTGTTTGAATCCATCCATTTCTTGCTCATAATATCGCTTGCGATATTGTATGAGTTAGGAATCATAGTTATATTCTATATCCTTTAGTAACACTCTTGAAGCCGCTCTCCATGATCCTGAATTCCTCAACTCGGTAAGATGTGGATTACATATACTACTGTATCGCAACCTCTTTCCATTACTAATGCACAATATAATTACACAATAAACAAGAAAATACAGCAGTCTAGGGGATATTGCTTTACAACTACATAGGTATCTTATAGAATTTTCAGGGCCCTTCAGAGAAGAATACGAATAATAACAATATCTCGGCCACGACAGCCAAAATAAGAACTTACAATAACAATCCCTCAAAAGCACAGATCTCAGACGAACTAGACGGAGTCGAATGAAGCCCGTTGGGCCAAACGCAGACCTATGATGTTCGATTAGACAAAAAATTGAGGAAAGCGAAAAAAGAACAACAGACCCAAAATCTCGAACCTAATCAAAATAATACAATATTTTCATGTAATTTGCTATCTGTCTATGGTGATGGTCTTTAACAGATAGTTATCTGACTTTTTACCTACGCCATCGTAGTCTTTGTTCGACTTTAGTGCTCAAATGTTCGTTTTTAAATTAGATAAATCAGTATAACAAAGTTTTGGTTTCTTTAGACACAGTAATAGAGTTAAGACAGAGATTCGTTTTTCAACAAATGACAGATAACAAAACGGTGTTGAGAAAATTAAGACTGCAGGTGCAGATGTCTATAGATGGCTGCATTGCTGGGCCAAACGGTGAAATGGACTGGATGGTCGGACTCTCGGATGATGAAACCATGAAATATGCATACAAAATAACTGAGTCTGTTGACACCATTCTTCTGGGACGGAAAATGATTGATGGCTTCATTTCTTTCTGGTCAGATGTGATGAACAAACCTGATGACCCATGGTATGCGTTCGCCAAAAAGATGATAGAAACCCCAAAAGTTGTGTTTACTAAAACGCTAAACAAATCTAGATGGATAAATACTGATATTGCAACAGGCAATCTCATAGAAGAAGTTAACAATATAAAGAGCCAACCCGGCGGGGACATCGTCGTTTATGGTGGTGCGTCATTCGATACTTCCTTGATTAAAGAAAAACTAATTGACGAATTTTATTTATTTATTAATCCTGTTGCGATTGGAAACGGTATGACCATTTTTAAGGACTTAGACAAGATTCAAAAATATACTCTGATTGAATCAAAAGCGTTTGAATGCGGTAAAGTATTGCTTCGCTATGAAGCATGACAACAATAACACAGTAATACCTTGGAAATCCAGTGTTTGGTGGCATCGCAGCAACGACAAAGGTTAAGAAATAGGTTAAATCCTTACATTCTGCCTAAAGATTATTTGTTATTAGTGTATGAAAATGGCTTAAGATCTGGATTACATGCACTAGTGTATTGCATCCCACCGAACCCAGACCAACGGCAAGACTATATTTAGATGATACTCGACATCATTCATACACACTTAGGCCTTCAAATCATATCAAATTTGATTCACAACTCTTTCGGCCCATTAACTACACGGGTTCATATACTTCAGCTACACGTTATATCAATATTAGCCTCGTAGATGAGGTCATGAAATAATTCCTATGCCATCCAAACTATCTACGACCGTTAATAAAATATCAACTATCCCCAATCCTGTAGGCTCGATGTTAATTACCGAGTTTCATAAATATATGGAGATAGGCGACACAACAGAGCGTCATCAAAATAACTGTTTAAAGATCGGTCATTGCGTTTGCATTATCTATAGGAAAAGATGTTACTCTATATGATATAAAAAGTAAAGAGCAAATTTATTCCTTTTTAGATACTAAAATTAAGAACCAGGAAGAATATTCTGTTAAATGGTGGATTACTACCTGGAACTATTACTTGGTACATTTAAAGCGATTTTTCAGATAGTTACATAATTACCACAAACCTAAATGTGCCGAAGAACATCAAGACGATTACACATCAGATTCAGAATCACGGTGGATAACCCCACCATTTAGAGATTTTAAAAAAAGAAAAGACCAATCGGCTCAATCTATATTCTGAGGGCGAGATGAACTTCTTACCGTTAATAAATATGAGCCGTACAAGCTCAATAAGGCAGCCTTATCGCTACTACGGGATCTTACGACAGATACCGGACATTAATATACATTCAGTTTCTCTGCTGTCTGCGTTGGTACCCTAAATGATGGACAAACCAAGACATGCACTGTAACCAACGTTAAGACCTGAAATTGATCGTCTCTATCAATACATCAACGTATGTCAATGATTGATAATCAAACTTGTATGCACTCGATGCTGATCATTCAAGCACTAATTAATGTAGACGTCCAAATATGAAATCTTTCAACATCTTGATCCTCTGTTGTGATATTATTCCATTTACAAACACTAATACTTCACATGTATTGCAGCCTAGCATTATTCGGCTAGTCTTGGTTGGCTTGCGTCGCCATAGCATTGCAAAAAAGACAATAGATATATCGTTCGCATGTATCGATAACGTACGCTGTTCTTGAAAAATAAGTTGTTTGCTGAACTAGTCTCGCGGTGGTTGGCTCAACCGGTCCAGTTCAGTAAACAACACTATCGATCCTGACTGTCTTCAGCGGATTGACATGTTTCCTCGTAATTGCAGGCATCCTTACAACCCCTTAAGAATCGATCCTGATAGTTCTTCCCACATCATATCAAATCTGGATGCATCACATGGATGATTGGCTCCGTCGTTCTATCCTGCCTCCAAACATTCAGTATGTTTCTTTGCCATAACACTATTTGCTGGTTGAATTTCAGGGCTTCCTTATAGATCGAAAGTTGTAAGCAGAGACTAATTAATTATTTTAGTCAAAATATTTCCAGAGGTATTAAATTTAACTCATATGCGCGTTGAGTGTAAAGTTCAGTCTATGTCTACAGTATCTAAATCGAAATACAAATTAATACTTTTAAATCGCTATTCAATAAGTAGCCATGGATCAAAATCAGATACATTTTAAAGCAGAATTCATTATAGACGAAGGAAAGATAAAAGGATACAAGAAACTGATATTGGAAATGAGCAGGATGGTTGAGGCAAATGAGCCGTCTACAACAAATTATGAGTTTTATCTAAATAAAGATGAGACAAAGTGTATTGTTCATGAAACATATGCGAATTCGGAGGCAGCGCTTGCTCATAACAAAAGTGTTGCATCACAAACAATACTTCCAAAGATTTTCGATGTCGCTAAGTTAACTAGATTTGATGTTTACGGTAACCCTAGTGAGGAATTACAAAAGCTGCTAGCAAGGTTTGGTGCACAGACTTACAATCTATTTGTTGGGTTCAATCGTTGATAGTTTGTAAGACGTTACTATTTTTATTAACTAAGGATTAAAGCGTAACAATAATTACTACAATCCAACTTAATTGGCGTTAGAAGAAAAAACAAGGACTGGATCAAATCTCTTATAGGCGAAGTTTGAAGCGCAAACTGAACGCTGTTGATGATTACCTTGCAGCAAACTTAACTGACGCAGAAGCAACCGTTATTCCGAAGCCGATTTTGTGCATTATTAGTACACCTTATATATATTGTTACTATAGCATGGTCTTAGGGAATACGAAAAGGGTCATACATCAGTAGACCTACAGCTTATGAAACGCTGTTAGCCTGGAGGGAGAACTGTTGATACGTCGCACGTAGAAGGAGTTGACGATGGGGTAGATTATGGTGTTTATGGAAGACCGTCATCAATGTAGGTGTTGTTGGTGAGAGCAATAGCGGTTTTGGAGCTAAGGGGACAAAACCAGGCATTACTTTAGCAAGTCCACAACATAATGACTTTCTAATTAACATAACGTCATTCATGATTCTGAATCGTAACTCGTGAAGGCACTTTCTATCCCTAGTGTCCCTAGTACGCTGCTATTATCTATCTCCTCTATACTACTCTTTTACTATATCTCTATAATCATAACTGTGTTAGTCATTTCAGGAATAGATACTGACTACTAGCTAGAGACACTAGGAGACACTTGTTTTATAATGGAAGCTGACGGCTTGCATGAATTTACAAATATGATCTTCGCTGGCACATTTCACTTGATGCAGCTTACTTGACCAGGGCGAGTACCGGCAATTATTTCTCTTTGCCCTTGCTCGTCTGTAGTCAAACTCAGAGCACATTGTAATGCTTCTAGAACAGTTAGATGGTCTTCACTTCCCTAGACTCTTGAGAGACTTGATCTTCTGTTTCATATTGATTCTGCGTTGAATCATTATCTTTATCTCGTCTCCAGTTAATTCCGACATTACTTTGTTTAGTTACAGGATTATTATAAGAAACGGTATCCATTTAGACAGGGAGTCCCACCTACACGGAAGAGTGCTATGGCTAGTAGTTAGCCCCATTCTTTTCATAAACTCAACCAGCTTTTGTATGTATGCTATTCGTCGTTAAATATTGAATCTAGTTTCCCACGAAGTAAACTAACATAATCACGAAAATCCCGATCCTGATAGTCTAGGTCTACATAAGAGAGCCGTTTGTTATAGTTATGCTTACTCATTAAATTATACTCTTTTTATTCCTACTTATACCTCTTCGAAAAAACTCATAGTATAATTACTATATACTTTTACTCTTCGGTCCATAGTTTATTTGATTCCGAGTTTATTCTTTTATCTCTATTTATGCTTCTGTGAGATCTAGAAGACAGTCAATATTCGAAAATTGAACCGGATGCTTAGTTAGTGGAAGCAACATATTCTATTATATCTGCTGTAGTCCAGTTATTATCTAATAATGTCTCAAGATGAACCTGTAGACGGACCGACTGGAGAGTATCGCAAAGAGACGGTTGAGAAATTAGAAAGGGAAGACGAAGTAGATACTATTGATAGGGATACAAGTAATAAATCTTTAGCCTGACTAATTATTGATTAAATTAACTAGCTACGCTTGCTTCGATCATGGTTATAAACAAAAATGGAAGCTATTCGCTGATATCCCTATGGTAATTGCCGGCAAATACTGTTCGGGGTTATGTCCAAACTAACGAACATTACACTCGTTAGTAACCAACAAGTAATCTGATTGATACATTGATGTGAATGAGCCATATTTTGGATATGCGATTCTACATTAGATTATCTTACTATATTTCCTGCTTTGTACTTATTTTCTGAACTACTTCCTTATCAATAAAATCTTCAAATGCAGGATCAAACCATTTTTCTAACTCAAGGCCACCTTCCCAGTACTCCTTTATCTTGCCCTGCTCAAAACAAGTTCTCATTCTACGTAGCCATCCAGTCCATTCATTATCACTTACTACTTTTCTTTGATGCAAATGATATGCATGTGCAAATGTATGCAATAGATGATATGTAAATGCTATTTCTTCTGATATGTCAGACTCAACGTTGCTGACTATCTTTATTAGCTGTGGTTTTTCAATTGCAATCCTGGTAAGGTCGTTCATTTTATCGTCCAAATCACTTAGAACCTTCGTTTCTATATCCACTGAGAGCTTTTGCATTTGCTTTCTTGAATAATAAAATGCCGCAACAAACGTGGCTACTATTCCAACTGCTTCTCCCATAACAAAATAGTCAACTAAGGCAAGTTCCACCATTCTTGCAGGAATAACTAGCATGTCTCTAATAAGCTGCAAGGTGAGTTCATAAGTTTTCCAATAGTAATAGTAGCAGTTAACTAGCACAGAGCAGCATTCTTATATACACGGCAAGATCGCGAAACCTATAACTAACATGTGCAGCATAGAATATTGTCATGCCCAACGCCGATCTTCACCAGAGACTGAACAAAGTAGATGAGATAACACTCAACGTTAAAGGTAGAAAATCCGGTAGAGATATTCCTCGTCCAGTCTGGTTTGTATATGAGGATAACACTCTGTATTTGCTTCCAGTTCAGGGCTCTGAAACCAATTGGTACAAGAATCTGCTAGTCGAACCAACATTGAAGATTTCTATAAATGGCGTAGAGACACCTGCAAGAGGTAAACCGATAACAAATACTAATATTGTTAACGATATTGTGAGGAAACTCAAATCCAAATATGGCGAAGGGAAGGTAAAAAAGTATTATACGAAATTTGATGTAGCAGCTGAAGTCATTCTATGACAGATTTTCCCAGGAACTTACGTAGGCAAGAATTAGTTAATTTATTCAATCAATATACCAGTTGGCGTATATATGTGTAAATATAAAATCCCCAGTTTCGGGATTCTCTGCTGTGATAGCAAGCTATTAGCGAATACCAAAACGCCGCAGGTGTTGCATCGTAGCATAATACGTCTAGTCATGGTCGGTTTCAGAGTAGCTAAACTATTGCAGAAGAGGCAATGGACAGTTCGTTCCCACTGGTCAATAACAGACAATTTACTATAATAGAATATATCACCACTGAGCTATATATAGCGCCAAGAGAATACTGCAGAACACTTTAGTTGGTTTGCCGGCTTTATACTCGGATGAAAGCTTCGCTGGGTTTGCCCGGCAAACTATAAAATAAGAAATGGATGACAGCTGCCAGCAAGTAAGTACAAAAGTTAGAGTAAGCTGAAGAAAACACGTGAATATATTGTTCAAAGAGTAAAATCCCAGTGAAAGACATGGACAACGGGGCCAAAATCCGGCGATCAGCAGCATTGGGAATCTCTAATAACACCATCTGAAATCAACCTGAACATCGAGAGGAGCGTCTGTTCATGTTTTACACTGTCAATCAAATATACGACATATATTGACCGTGTTCATTTCAAAAACCTTGCCGATGATAAGCAAACTATAATGCATTTCACTAGAGCGTAATTAGAAGGAAAACAAATTACATATGACACCGAAAACCTTAGACTGACATGATATAATAAGAAGTATCGATCATTTTAGTAGCATCTAAATTGAAACGCTTAATCTGATAAGTAAATATTGATAGGAGACTAAGTTTCAGATTAGTTTAGTAATATTATGAACTATTAAAAATGAAGGGTTCGCCTTTTATAGATATTTATATAGATTATTATCAATTACATTACTATGTTACATTTATCGGTAGTTTTGACAAAAGAGGCACATATCGCGTTCGCCCTACTCGTTCTTATGACGACATTATTCTTATGCACCTCTGCTTATGCGGAAACAAGGCCAAACACTAGTACCGATTCCCGAATAATAACAACCACACCTATCACTGCAAAAAACTATCGTCCTATAGTCCCTACCCCTTTATCATCAAACTTGATGCCAAAAACTCAATTGCAGCAGCAAGCATTGCTTATGCCACGAGCTATAACCAAATCACCGATACGATCCGCCAGTCAACCTAACCCGGAATTAACAGTGTTAGTAAATGTTGATAAAAATCCTATAACAAAAGGGGAGCCTGAGGTATTCCATATTGCTATACACGATCCAATTTCAAATAACAATATAGGAAATGCTCAAATAAGTGGTATAGTCTTTGATCCGACAAGAAATTTAATTCAAAATAAGTTTAACGGTACTAGCAATTCAAATGGAATCTATAGTTATTCGTGGACGATACCTAGAACAGTTAAATCGCAAACCTATCAAGTTAAAGTGAATGCCTTTACAGTTGATCCTGTTTTGTATAATCTTCAGCCCGGCATTGCCACATTTAATGTGAAAGATATTTCATCACCAAGCAGTACGAGTTCGCATCATCACCATCATCATGTGGTCCGTAAACACGATAGTAGTAGCAGTACTAGCAGTAGTAGCAGTAGTAGCAGCAGGACGCATCATCACCACCATCATGTGGTCAGTAAACACGATAGTAGTAGTAGCAGTAGTAGCAGTAGTAGCAGCAGGACGCATCATCACCACCATCATGTGGTCGGTAAACAGAGTAATAGTAGTAGTAGCAGCAGGACGCATCAGGGACATCGATCCGGAGGTGGATTCTTTCATCATGCGTTCAGATGATGATAATCGCCTGGCTCAGAATCAGTAAAAATTTTTGTAGTATCTCCATTGTCATTTATTTTTCTGTTGTTCTAAGATCACATTGTGGATTTATGTCATTGATCTGGTCCATAAGTGGGAAAAATTAAGAATTAGATAGAACAGACAGTGATAATGGCAAGTGCAGATTTATTTGCTATATTTATTGAATATCTAAATAAGTATTCTTAATTTTAGTCACATATAATATATTATAACCGATAGCTGTATAGCGCCAAGAGAATAAACAATTTGATAAGCAACTTGAGACGTGTAAGTAGAAACTATACATGATGGTCCTTCTTCCTTCAGAAAGGCCGATACATATAACGGTTCCATAAATTGATACTCTTATATAACTTTACTATAACTATATGATATGATATTATCCTCTAATACTAAACCTGACGACAAGTCACATGCACATGAAACTTCTGATATCATAAATGTAAGGGATAATGCTTCTCCTATCACATCAACAGATGTTTTCATTTCTAAATCTAACATTCCTTCGATTAATAGAATTCTAGTAACTCATGATGGAAAAGATAGTTCAAACAAAGCAGTCAATTATGCTATTTCTCTCTCAAATCTGTCAGGTGCTGAAATTGTGTTATTAAGAGTAATAGAAAACGCTGACGAAATAAAACATATCTCGGTTAATGTTGGAGATTCACCAAACACACATGACTCTCTAAATCGAGATGTACAAGGACCATTTGTAGATATAATGGAAGACACAATAAGGAAATGTAAAGAAGCAGGATGCAAAAATAAGATATCGTACAAATTTAGAACAGGTAATCTTGTCTCTGAAATTGTAGATGAAATTAAAGCACAGGGATATGATATGATGGTCTTGACCTCATCTCACATAGATTCATGGATAAGATCATTATTCAGTGATAGTCGGAAGATAATAAGCAATGTCACAATACCTGTTCTTGTAGTGACCATATGATTAAAAACTAGCTTGTGTAATACTAGAAGCCCAACAGATTAAAGGTGCAAGTCAAGCAGCGCATAGAGGAGTTAAACGAACAACGTAGAGATTAATGGGAAGTTGTCAGCATGAAATCAGCTATTTGCCCAGATAGCGGCTCATAAAGAAATTGTTCTCTAACAAAATCTATTTCACAACTAAATGAAACACTACCAATAATACTAAACAAAAACAATAATATGCTATCTGATCCTATTTACGAAGATACAACAAGTTTATTTCAAGAGTGTTTTGTTAAAGAAAAATAACTCTGTAACCTTGTTATATCGTATAAATGTTGTATGTGTCGGTCATTGGATTTGAAACAATCGTATCAAGATCCTTGTGTTACCTCTATTATCTAGTCTTAATTCATAATTGTGATATATGAGGTACGTCAATTGAATAAAATGTTTCATATATCTGGCAAAATGCTAGATATACCTTAACAAGACAAAATCTTAGTTAAACAGATAGTAATCTACCACAACTTTACGTTGCGCGATGCTGTCTAAATTGATAAAGCCATATTTAATTAGAAAGTCTGCATAGCCATTTATATCTACAAAACTACATTATCATCATAAACATATCAAGCCTACCTATAGCTACAACATCTCTCGTAATTCTAAATGTTATAATTCTTGCTTTTGGACTAATCACAGGTATACAAGAGGAAGTCATACGGCGTTATGGTTTCATTCCTGACCAGCTATTATCAGTCTCATCCCTATCACCCCACTCGATTTCAGATGCCCTAACACGCTTATTCTCATCAATATTCATTCATGCCAACATTGCTCATCTAGCATTTAACATACTAGCATTAGTATACCTTGGAGGATATGCAGAAAGAGCAGTTGGAATTTTCAGATATATCTACACTTACATAATCGCAGGACTTGCCGGAGCTTTATTTTTTGGTGCAATATCGACTTTTGTGTTGGGAAATAGCCACACCGTATTAATAGGTGCTTCAGGAGCAATCTCCGGAATACTAGGTATAGCAGCTGCTGCTGGAAACACCAGGGCTTATTATTGGCTAATACTTCAAATTGTATTTGCTATTATAGGCTCGTTTACTGCAATTCAAGTAGCATTTACAGCGCACATCGGTGGTTTCCTTGCTGGTGTATTGCTCACTAAAGCATTTATAATGGTAGAACAAAATAAGAGGATTAAATATCTAAAGTAAAAAATAATCCATCATTTTAGTTGTTTCATAAAGTGTGCCATAAAAGTTGAAAATGAAAATTTGGATTTATCCCACAATGAGCTTCACATGGTGTGATCAAAAGATATGCTGGATTTTTTTCAGTTAGACATTGAAGATATAATAAAATGTCCTACAACCTACCTCAAAATCGAAATATTCTGCAAAGAATACCCTTGGCATCATGAGCAAAGCCGTGCCAACCACCTTTGTCTTAATGAATGGCACAGGACATGGTGGACGGTGCTGGTGTTTCATGGCTCCAATGCGGCTGGCTACAGGATGTAATGTATTACCCTCACACTAATTGGGTTGGGTGCTAGTTACCATCTTTTACATGAACTTAATAGAATTGTTAGACACTCATGTCAAGGATAAAACAAACACGTATCTCTGTATATAGTCTACTAGTGGCTCTACTTTTGCCGCTTTTCTATTATAATATTTAAAGTACTTATCTATTTTTTATTGATCATCTTTATGGTATCATGCGGATATGGTGTTCTTCTGTTCGAGTATCTAATAAATAAATAAATAATACCGAAAACCTGAT
>JBQCDO010000097.1:0-5445 GCA_051961195.1 Nitrososphaeraceae archaeon
TAAAGTATGATCTAATGATACTTGATAAAAATGGCACAACTGCAGTAAAGAAAGAAAATCTTGTAGCCAAAAATGGACTGGGTACACAGACTGTTACATTTCCTGCAAAGGATGTGTATCAGTTAGAAATAAAGATCAAGGCCTTACAGAGAACAGGACAAGCTGTACCAGATTTATCTAGAAATGGAATTGCTAGAGGGTATGTAGTAGTTCCAGAATTTCCATCATTTACTGGCTCAGCACTCTTGATAAGCGGTTTATTCGCATTTGCAATTTTCTTTACTCGTAGATTCAAATCTGCATATAAAATTTAGAATTCGCCAATCGACAGACTCCCTTTTGATATGGCTTTGCACAGAGCAGAGTGTTTCGTATCCTTTGCACATCTTTGATTCAGCATGGAATATTATGGGTTTATATTCTAGAATGGAAATCTGGGTATCAGTTAGCAAACATGTAACGAGGTTGCAAAGGTAGAATATTGAATATGAATTACGATCTACATGGGTATAAATTACTAACCCTTATCTCATTGAAGATTATAAGGTTAACATACCTATGCGGCCTGGCTTTATTAACGATCAAGATTGCCGATATATTCATAATGGAGGATCGGCTTCAATGGGATGATCGTCAATGTCGATATTATTCTTAGATGAAATATCTCAAGAATTATTTCAAGAGTTACCACAAAGTAATGTGGCTAGTTCTAAGGTAATGCTGAATATTGATTCTTTTAATATTGGGCAGAGTTATGTGACAGCGAAGATTGAAAATAGATTCGGAGATAAAATTGGTATGAATATTCAGGGTGGTACAGGCGGGATTGAACTTCAGGAAACGTTATTTAACATTCCAAGAGTGAAGAAGTTCCATTTCGCATATTTGCAGACGACAATTAAGAATAATGGACGCTTGTTATTGAGAAAATTGCCAATTTTAGGAATTAGAGACTGGCTCCTAGTCTATGAGGATACCCTCTTTCTGTTGGCGGTCAAGGATGCCTATGATGAGTTGGAGATACGTCTAGTGTGATAATCACAAAAAATCTGTCCAGTAAAGGACAAGCTTGAGTCAGACTTCAATTTGAGATAGATTTTGAGACTAGTGAATTTTCCTCATTATTTCTATCTTTTGAAATTAACTATAAATATATTTGACTGGACAATGCCACCGTAGCAGCACTGTCCAGTCATGTTCCCCATCGGTTTGGTCGATGTAATACTTTTTACTATGAAATCCAATTTAAATGTGATGGCTGTTAAAAGTTAATTGTGATGGCTGTTAAAAGTTAATTGTGAACCGAATAGAATCAGTATATAATTGCTTCTATTAGTAATACTTTCATGATATTTCACAAATTGTTGTTAGAGATATCCAAATTCTAATTTATTATATAGTTCTTTCACTGTATCCAGATCATCAAAAAGGATAGTATTTAATATAGTAATAATGAATATATGAGTGATCGATTGATTGAGTAGCAATAGAGACTTTCTTTCACAACAATTATTGTGGATAGCAATATCACTCGGAATCAGTCTTGCTATATCGTTATTTATACCGTTTCCATTCTCTTTGCCAATCATTATTGCGGTATTCATACTCCTTAGTTTTTACATGAGAAAAAGGGCATTGAAAAAGATGGGCTTGTCTGGTTCTTCGATGTTTGGTGGATACGGTAGTGGTAGTTCTCTGAGCTATTATTGTATGAGCTGCGGAACAAAACATAACCAGGCTGCATGTCCAAGATGTGGTTCAAAGATGAAAAGAGTAGGGTCCTAATGATCCCACATCGTGAAACTCCACACTACATTTTCGATCCTATATCTAATTTGAAGATATAGCAAAAATACGACTAATGTTATCCCGAGAAGGTACCTACAAGTACGGTGTTGCTTAGTAACGACTTTGATTTGTTGGGTAGATTCTCTTGGTTTAGCTCACCAGGTTTTCCCAATATGAGTTGATTTAATCTTTGATCACTATCAGGATACCAATAGAGCAACTGATTCTCCTTATTCCATTTCACTCTTTTACTCGTTGCCCATACCGCAAATTCGGGAGAGTAGTGTATATGAGACGGAACGTAAATGACGGTAGGATACGACTGTAGCGGTTCACCTTTCAATATCAACGCCGAATACTTGGACTTGTTATCAAAAAATAGCACTATTGGTTCTGCAGAGCTGCGCATTGGATAGGGACGTACCACAACATCAATGTTCCTCGGATTACGACCAGGACCCAAAATGGAGTAGTTCTCCAAATTCCAATTATCCTTTCCTTCCTCGGTATTATATAGATCGTAATTCCACAAAGCTGAATTCAGCAAGAATGATTCAATCTGATTGAAATTTATATCAAGATAGTCTCGAATTTGTTCGGCATCTTGAAGACCCCCAAACTCAGTTAGGAATGGAACAAAGTCGCGCTCTTCTGCTGCCTCTACTAGTTGAGCGAAGATGTCTGGCCAGAGTCTTTTAATCCTCGCCAAGTTCTCGGGTATCTTCAGGTAGGAACCTGCGATAGCCATAATATCGTAATAATGGAAGGATAAAACGCCTCTGGGTGAGATATTTTTTAGCAATCCTCTCTCTGAAGGCAGGTTTGTTCGGATTTCCTTATGTTCTATCTTGCCATCAACCATAACATTTCTTATGAATCCTAGATTGAATGTACGTTTAGCACTAAAGATTGATTTTCCCATAAGTGATTTGCTATCACTTGCTTCCGAAACAGTCCAGTCTACCCTAGGCTCCATGAACACAAATAAACGATCGTCGTAAGAACGTACTTCAGATTCTATACTTAGATAGTACTTATATAGGAACTCTTGCTCAAACTTTTCCGGATCAATACCGACTGGATGAGGTTCGTTGAACGGTTCTATACCTAAAATTGCTGGATGACCTTCATTATTGTTTATTGTCTTGAAGAATTTAACTGTCTGACCAATTGTCTTTTCAAGATGTGTTCTAACTGGAAAATTCTTTATGCCTGCCACATCGTTCGTCAAATCATTTTGCCAAAATGATTTTAAAGTGTGCCTTACAGATTTGTTGATCATGTAGGCCATTTGCCATTTCTTATCACGGAGGTTAGAAGGCTTCGGAAGCTTATTTTTACCGTCTACTGCCAAAGCCCAGTCAGGAAATCCGTCCCCTCCATAAATTTCATGAGCTATATCTTGATGAAAGTCCAGTATTACATATATCCCACGGCTGTATAATGAATCAATGATCTCTTTTATTAGAACGAGATACTGTTTACCCTCTTCTTCAATATCCTCTAGATTCTTGTTGGGATAGGGTTCAAGTGCTTTCCACGATACCAAGAGTCTCACGATATTAAATCCCCATTCCTTCAATCGATCCAAGTCAGTACTGACAGATTCTATTTCTTGCTTTAGTTCTTCCAGATTTATCTGAGTAGTCTCAAGCCGTGCAATAGGTAAGTAGGGAGGCAGCTTACTGCGGGAGCCAAAGTTCACACCTCGAAACAGGAGATATCTATTGTGTGAATCCTTAAACCATTTACCGTCCTTAGAAAAGCCTCTTGCAGTATCGATAAGCAATTCGTCTTCGAAATCAGTCAAAGTTATATCTCACTTGGTTTTTCTTAGAATTACCTATTTATTTATTTATTTACTATCTTTTCGATCACACACTCGAACGAATTTATAACCTTACTTGCTGGCGTATTATTCTTAAATTGGTGTGGAATTAGTTAAATTCTTAAAATCATTGTTCATTATCGACATTTCCTAAACAAGAATCATTCTAAACTGCATAGTTTCCTCCACTATTACTATTACTGCTACTAAAACAGTAATCATCAGAAAAATGAAAGGCTATATCTAAGGCAGCTCGCGTGTTAAAGAGGAGTTCTGATTCTTCTTCCTGTACTTCCCACTACTACAAGCTCTATGCCGGTGAGTAACAAAGCAACAGATACCATAAGTAATAAAATGATAAATCCAGCTCTTGGGCTTGCAAGGACAATTATACCTATAATTGCGCTCAATGAGCCTATACCGATCCGCAACATCCTTGTGCGGCTTTCATATTCAAGGTTTCTTACTCCATCTAGGATTCTCACAGCTCCATTAGCCAGTAGCCCAAAACCAAGAATAAGTACAATGTATTTTATGGCAAAATCGGGAACTATAATTCCTGGTATTAAGTAGCCTACTATTCCAGCTCCTATCGCAATATTAATAATTCTTGATGATCTTTTTAGACCCTTCGATCGTATTCCTGCAACTATTCGTTCTATACCAATAATCATCAGAGCGATTAGTGCAAAGAGTACTATTGCATACTCTCCAAAAGAAGATGACTTTGCTATTATAATACCAGATAAAATAATACAAATAACTCCTACGACGACCTGAAGTATCCTAAACCATTTACGGGGATATTTTATGTCTTCGGCTGCTCTCAAAAGCTACAAATGAAACTGCCTAATGCGTCCAATTTATAGATATTGGAAATTGCTACTCAATGATCCCTAACTAGATCACAGAATCAAGAGGATGTCAATTGGTGGTATCATTTTATTAACAGTGAAATAAAGTGCATCCATCAGAAAGTTAATGTCATGCTTATACTAGTACTAGGCCTTATCCACAGAATGGCAAACTAATGGATGACTATCTATAGTATATTGACTCGTTATTGGAATACAGAAGTTCGCTTTTAACATCTAGCTTGGGCCATTACAATACCAATCTGCGTTGCTTTGAAATGCACTCGCACAAGGCTCATGTTTTGCATAAACTACCCCTTTCTGCTCTTCCTAGGCTGCCTCTATTCAGGAATTACTCCTGAGTGACGGACTGCTCGTCTGAGTAATGCTAAATTTCCTGTTAACACCAAACTCTTCTGGAGTCAGTAACAGCAAGTACCCATCTTTTGAATCTTCAGTGGGTGGAGATTTCGACATTGCAGATGTTGGTCCAATTCGAAAAAACCCAAATGTTCCGAATTTGGTGACCCTTAAGAATTCAAGCAATTCAGACTCGGTATTTATAATGATATCTGAAGATTCGATTGCTTTTTCAATTATGCTTGTTCTACTTGTATTATCCTCTCCGAATGAATTAACTAAATTAGGTATCCTCGGAGATGACTGCGATCCTAACCCGTCTGGCAGGTAGATAAAATCTGAGTTATCGTAATGCAGAGTTATCTCTTTCCGATTCCGCGTCATGAGCTTAACATTCTCGTTATTACTAATTGTGTCTGAGACCACTGTCACAGAACTGCAGGCTGACCCGCGGGGTTGACCTGAGGAATATCCAGGCTCGTTTAGCGCCACCTCTGTACTGGAAACGTCATCATTTTTATCAGGACCGTGTTTTGATCCAGGAACCTTCAATGCGATTATTCGCATACGCGAGTTTGATGACCAAATATTCCTTATCCATTCCATTACTATTTC
>JBQCDO010000098.1:0-3181 GCA_051961195.1 Nitrososphaeraceae archaeon
GATTGCTTAATTCTTGTGGATTTGATATTGTTAGCATTACAAAACCGCCTGACAATGTAAGCTTTTTGAGTATTGTCGAAGCAATCCCTTCCGAGGAACAAGGATAAGAAGATATAATTAGCGATAATAGAGGCTATAGCGTATCCTTATATGCTATGGTGGTTGGCAACTCTTAAAATCAGGATTTTTCATACTCAATTCTCGATCACTTCTGACGCATTTCTGACACTTGTCGTGAGGTATTGCCCAGGTATTGATATTTTAAATTAAAATAGCAAAAAATGTACTCTATAGTTTCTTTTCTTTCCTTCCACTAATACGACATGAAATAAATTAACGCCATATAAGAAATAGATATGATATCTCTTAACCTAGCAGTCACTCCTAATTTGATAGATTAGTTACTAAACTTGGCTTGCACAGGAGATTGAAACCTTATCACGGCTCTATATCATAGCAATTAATCGTGTGATAGGAGGCGATTCTATATGTAGGTTTACTTGACGGTAACAACTGAATGAAGATATTATAATTGGCCGATCCGTAATATTGGATCCTCAAAAGGAGCCCTAGCAGCAGTTTTACAACAAACAAAAATATGCTTCTTATCGTACCTTACAGAAATGATACGATTGCAAATAATAACTAACATTACCTCGAATTCGGCTAGGGTATACATTATACTAAGTTTTTGGTAAGAGCCTTATGCACTTCTGTTCTGATTCACGTTGTGAAAGCAACCTTGGTCTGTGAGAGTCCCTGTGCTTGTCACATTTAACACATAATAAAATGCATTATTAATCTAAATATATTCTAGCCTTGGCAATAAGGAGGAGATTAATATGAATCCAAACAGTATTATCGACAATAGTTCTCCCAGTTATACCTCTATCTAGCAAATATTATATTTATAGGCCTGCTATCATTCTAAAAATACATGAACTATAAGTTTTGATTTCTAAACAGTATTTCGACCGCAGCTTTGAATTCGTCTCCGGTGAGTGGAGATACCTGTGCAATCTTTATATTTTCTTTGACATGTTCAGGTTTTTTATGACCAATGAGTGGGGCTATTAAATTAGGAGTAGATCTAATTATTTGTACTACTTTTGCAACCTTGCTTTCTAGCCCAGTCCCGTAATCTGGGATTTCATCTCTTAACAATCTGGTTTGGAACAATGGTATACTAGTAAATATTCCAACGTTTAATTTCTCCGCCGCTTCCAGGATGGTCAATTTATTTTCTGATCCTACAGCCTGATTCCTTAGGAATAGTGCCTCATTATAGATTAAATTATAAGGAAGTTGAACGAACCGAAATCCATGTTCTTTGTGCCCGCAGGCCTTTTCAGCAAGATTTACGACCTGTTCCAATGAGATATACTCCCTACTCTCTGAGGGGACTCTGAAACATGTCCACGTAGCCATACCATAATATCGAATTTTGTTACACGCTCGGTATCTCTCATACACTCGAAAGGTCTCTAGAAGCATTTCCATAAACTTGTCTCTAGACACATCATTAAACCAACTCTCGTATGCATTGTGAATATAGACTAAATCGAGAGTATTAACACCCAGGTTACACAGTGATTTATCTATACATCGCTCTATGTATGCAGGATTAAGGATATGATAACCTGAACTTATGTCATTTAGTTCTATTATGCCTGGCGATACATACATCCGATTAATGTATTCCCTCAAGTCAATGCTGGGGTAATCTCCGTCATTAGTTACATAACCATTTTTCGTGCATATAAAAATTCGATCTCTGCTCACTATTCCCTCTTTTATCAATCGGGCTAAAGCGCGTCCTATGGATTTTTCTGATTTCATTGCTCTATAGTTTATAGCGGTATCGATAACATTTATTGTACCAGATTTAATAGAATCATAAACTGCGTTTTCCATATCTTTGTCATCTATATTAGTTGTTTGACCCAGGTATGTTCCCATACCTATGCTTGAAAAATACAGATTACTAAAAAACCGAAAGTGATCCGAGGGCATGCCTTCCTTGACTGAATTAGCCACGTACTCCAGCGTACCAGCATGTGTTGCATATCCCTCTATTCGATCTTCGGACTTCATAAATCGATATTGACTTGGGCCTAGTAGACTAAAAGTTTATTCCCGACGTGAAGTTGCAGGAGGACGCCATCTAATTAAGAGATACCGTTTAGCTCAGATTGTTATAGGACAGTCGGAACCATTATCCAATCAAAAGGGTTATGTGTAGCAGCTTTCAAGAAATTAAAATATAGTCCAAAAATAGATCTAGATGTACTCTGTATGGAGATCACAAAAGAATAACTTATCATAGTAACCCTGTGCATCATGGCTTACTGGATTAGACGTCTAAGTAACCGATTCAAAGAAATATTACGTTATTGGAAGAGAATCGAAGGTGAGCCAGAAGGAGCGAAGTATCCAGTCAAAAAAAGGACGCATAGATTAATCTGTTCTGAATTTTGAAAACTATTTCGTGTGAGATGAAACTAAGCATTGGACTTTGCATTTTTGGATTGACCGCCATTCTTATAGCTTTATTGAGAATCACAGTCGTAACAGGTTTCCGCATTACTGGGCGGTCTGCATGGGCGCTTGCCTAAAATCTCGAAAGTCTAAAAGACCAAATTCCTCAATAAATTTATCCAATTGTTGTTTATGATCCATTAAATTCAACTTCACCTTTTTCATTTCATTCAAATTAGTCATCATGACCATAAATCTATCGTAATTCATCTGCAATCCGTAATAATCTCTCACCCTGGCTAGTGTAGTTTCGTAATGACTCTTTATCCCAGACGCCGTAGCATCTGAAATGAGGATAATGTCATAACCTAAATTGAAGGCATCTCTAATTGAAGTTTCGACACATATTGATGTGTCCACTCCGCAAAAGATTAAAGTATTAATTCCAACACTTTGCAGCCATACTCTTAATTCTGTGTCTTGAAATGCGGAATCCCTTCTTTTTATAATCACATGGTCCTCTTCACGTGGTTTCAGCTCATCAATTGTTTGGGCGTCCCATGTTCCTCTAACACAAATAGGAACTTTCAATCTCTCCTCTCTAGATCTTGGTAACAGTGTATGAACTTTAGTTAGAAGATCAATTCCAGTGGCCTCCCGAACAGCTTCAGTAAAGAAAACTGGTATACCAAATGATTTACAC
>JBQCDO010000099.1:0-6095 GCA_051961195.1 Nitrososphaeraceae archaeon
ACAAATGACTTTTTTGCGGATATGAAAGCTTTACAGAAGATAAAGAAAATCACAGGCATGATACTTGTGCAGATGAGTACCCATAATTGTCATACTCAACTATGGTTTGCCAGAAGCAGAAATCAAAGCTAATATAATGGTAGACGGCGATTCATGACGACTAATATATACCTGTTAACCATTGCTTATTCGAGTAGATGTGCTCAAGCATATGAAATTGCACGCAACGAAGGATAACCGGCAGCTAGTGCCAAATATTAATTTTTTCCTTTTGTGTGCTAAAATGCTTTTCTATTTCATTTAACCTTTCTACAAAGCCGTCAACTTCTCTAATATCAGAATAAGAAGCATGATGTCGTAATTTATTTAACAGAGATAAAACTTGTTCATGTGTTACGCCGTGTTTCATATCATAATCGATTTGGCGACAACAATTTGCAACAGTACCATATCGCTTATGTTGTCTCTTTTCCCATAAGGATGCGTTTTCTGATAATCCACGAACAAACTTCACAACTGTTTTTTCCATATGCAAAACATGCCATTCCTTCATGGGAAAGCTATTCTGAACCAAAAAGATCACATATAAATTCTGCATACTGACATATAAGCCAACCTGAGTGGATGAAATACTGCTACTACAGAATTGTCGGTTTATGATCAAGAGATGCAAAAGAGTGGATTAAAAATGTACGAATATAATTCAGTATGATTTAATTTCAATAATATTCAAATAAAACTAACCTATTTTTAATAGCACTACTCATTATTAGGGAAACGAATGCCTGAAATGAAAATGGGCAGTACCTGATCCATTCAGGTCCTAACTCTTAAGAGGAATCAACGGATTACAAAGACGATCTTATGAAACATCCATTAACACAATTATCATAGCAGTAAAACCATGCTCAGCACATGATACTCACCATGGGAACAATCCTAATCGTATAATTATCACATTTGATTTCCTATTGATTTTCAGATATATTCTGTTCCATTCCCTTTCGTTGTTGTGGCAACATGATGTATACACATGCTGAACCGCACATTGTGCAGGGTACGTTATTTCCTCCATGTTGTCCCTGTCTTCTCATATGGATTCTCTCGGCTTCTTCCGGATTAATTGACAAAGATATCTGCTTTTCCCAGTTTAGCGTGCGTCTGGCTTCAGTAATGGCTTTATCCCATTTGATTGCTTTCTCTCTCATCTTCACCAAGTCTCCGGCGTGTCCAGCTATACGATAGGCAATCAAGCCCTCCTTTACCTCCTCAGCAGTGGGTAAACCAAGGTGTTCGGATGGAGTTAGATAACATAGCAGGTCTACTCCCTCAGCTGCTGAAATTGCAGCACCTATTGCACTAGCGATATGATCATAGCCTGCTGCGATATCAGTAACCAAAGGCCCTAGGACGTAATATGGGATGTTGCCTAGTAACGATTTTGCCAGTCTTACGTTTGCAGCTACCTCGTTCAAGGGGACGTGACCTGGACCTTCAATCATAACCTGGACATCATATTCGCGCGCCCTCTTTGCTAACCTTGCTACATTGATCATTTCTGCGACCTGCAACTCGTCATGTGAATCTAATATTGAACCAGGTCTAAGTGCGTCGCCGAGGCTGAAAGTGACATCATATTTTCTTGCGATCTCACACATGTAGTCGAAATGTTCGAAATATGGGTTCTCTTTATCGTACTTCAACATCCAAGCCGCCGTAATGGTTCCACCCTTTGATACTATACCTCCGTGTCGTCTTACCTTGATTACTCGTTTGGCTAAGTCTTTCGTTATGCCAGAATGAATCGTTGTATAATCTACTCCATCCTTTACGTGTTTCTCAAAGGAATTTAGAAAATCCTCAGACGTAATGTTAAGTGGATTCTTATATTTTTCTACCCCATACGCATAAGCCTGGTATACAGGCACCGTGCCAAAGGTTATGGGCGCAGCTTCAAGTAATTTTTCTCGAATATAATCTAAATTACCCCCATCTGAGAGATCCATAATTGTATCTCCACCGTATTTTACGGCTACTTTCGCCTTAGAGATCTCTTCATCCAAGTCTTGATACAAGGTTGATGTCCCAATGTTAACATTTACCTTAGTTTTAAGCCCATTTCCTATTCCAACATGCTTAACGTCCTTTTGTTTTCTATTAATATTATTTGGAATTATGACGGACCCATTGCTTACACGTTCTTTTATAACATTTATACTCATGTCTTCCTCTTTTGCGACTTTCATCATCTCCGGAGTCGCAACTCCTCTTTTGGCTGACGTAACTTGAGTAGCCATTATTCAGTAATTGCAATATGAAAGATGGGTATAAAAAAGTACGTCTTGACGTGGCCCAAACTGAGTATGTCAATTATTCATGGTTGATTCTATTTACCCTCGGTTTAGATCATCGTTGAAGTGCATAATTTGGTATATAAGGTAGGGCTTGCTCTTTAACTTGAGCTTTGTGCTATGTTGACCTGAATAGATTTGTATCGATGGATTAATCGGTGCCACGTTTGGCCCTCAAATATCTTTCGTACATTGCGATCGCTTGCTCCTGAGTTTCAGATTGCACTGAGCCTGGCCTCAGTTTTCTTATTTTCTTTATTGCCTGATAGGATGTCAAGTCTGGATCTTCCTTTAAAAGATATGATGCAAGTATAGTTCCTGTTCTACCTTTGCCCGCAGCGCAATGAACCATCACCGATTTTCCATCCGCGATCTGACGATGAATATATTCTTCTGTTGCATCTAATTCATGTAATGTGGGTGCACCATAATCTTCTACTTTTATGTGTAAATAGCTAACTGAGTTAGACTTGATATATTCTAACCATTTCTTTGGTAGTGGAACTTCTCTAACTGTCACAATTACATTTATTCCATTCTTAATCAACCAATCCAGCTGGGATTTGCTCATTGGGATTCCGCTTCCCGCTAATCTAGAATCAATTATCCAACTAAAATTGGTGGGTCTGTTTGCAAGCTTACTGTGAAGCCGTCTGTAGATATTGCCGATCACTGTCATATGCTAGGGGCTAAATATAATGATAGACGGTTTTATGATATAACGATGATGGAAGTTGGGAATCGTTACGGCCTTTTCAAATTTTAGATGACACTGATGAGATCTCAAATGCATTCTAGAAAGAGATGAGGCTAGACTTTAATTGGTAATGATTACTAATTAGATCATCTTTATCCTAAATCAATTTATTGATATCCAGCATTTTGCTGATAACATATTTAGCCAGTACTAAAGATGGATATCATCCTGAAAAACTAAATTTGGCTGTAAAACGCAAAACTGCCTAGTTTTTCCTAATTGATATTAAGTTGTATACTAATACCCGAGTACACACAAGGAGTAAATTTTTTTATATTTAGAATTGTATCAAAACCTACTGTAAACGATTTGATCAAACAATGACATACGGAAAAACCCTTCGATCCGTAGATAGAACAATCCATAATAAGATTTGGGGCGTGAAAGGAATCGAATCATATAAAATTGGACTAGGTTAAAGTATTTTGAAATTTGCCTAGACCTGTAATTATAACGCAGTATAACATAACACACAGAATAAGTTCAATTATCAACAGTAGGCAAAAAGGGCTTTGTTGTTTTTGTGGGGTGAAAATTGAAGAAACTGACGTTATTGTGAGTACTGGGATTCCGCGCAGTTACTACCATATTGAATGCGCCAAACGTCTTCATATCATATGAAGTTAATTAAATCAGTAAAATCGGGTCAACTTGCTACTATCATAGCTCAATGGTACGAGTTAACACATAAAAAAAGCGTATTTCGTATTTTGCTCTACAGTACTTGGCCGGGAAAAGATGCTGTTTATTGTAGCTATAATCATACACTACCTATCTAGGGATATGCAACCGCAAATTATCGATCCCCGGGATATTTATCGGTTCTAGAAAATGTATTTCATTATTCCTTCAGATAACCTAGTAGCGACATGCCGATAATAATAATTCATCGTCATCCGCGAGAGGTTAAGATTTTAATTAGACCTTTCAAAAGAAATTCGTAGGTTGTTACTTTCTAATACGACCTTAATAATTTTCATGTTGTAGGCGATTGTAGGAAGTGGCAGAACGTTTGCAATATCTCCAGTCGGACTTTTTACTTTAATTATCACTTCTCCTCCGCTGACACGTTTGATATCAAAATCGTTTTGCTCTGTAAACGGGACCTTTACAACCATAGTTAGCTTGTTTTTGGCATCTTGAACGATCGATATTGGGCTCCCTTGATAGAAGATAAGTGCAGGATTTTCTTCTCCAAATATTAAACTAGCGTTCAATCGCAACAATTCTAAACCGGCTAACTCTGTTTGGTGAAGCGGGACTTCTCTGACTGGAATAGGGTAGAAATTTATTTGAGCTTCCTCTACTTTTATCCTTTGAAAATTCGACCACTTTGTGTAATAGTTATCTACTGGTGTACTTACATTATCAGGTGTCGCAGGCCAAATTTTATTAATTATTACAAGATCAGTGTTAATGCCATACAAACTTGCCAGCATTAGAGCTCTTTTTGCATTTTCTATACTAAACGAGTCAGGATTCACCACCAGTCTGATACTCGTAGTTTTATTGTCTGTAATGATATCTGCAAGACTTTTGAGTCTATCAAAAAAATCTTGTTCAAATTGTGATATGTTGTTTGGAACAGAAATTGCTGAAAAAGTCTGAAAGATTTTGGAAAACCCGGAGAACAGACCGAAAAGGCCCATAAGCTTTTTACCAACATTACCTACAAGTTTGGGAAGATACAAATATCTTAGTGCCTCGCCGGACGCAGGCATGTCGAGAACAACTGCATCGAATGAATTGTTTTGCATAATTTCTTCAATTTTTAACAGCGAAAATAACTGAGTCATTCCAGGCAGCATGGCGATTTCGTAGGATATGCTCTCATCAAGCCCTTTCTGAATAAATAACGACGCCATGTAAGAAAGTAAGCTGTTATATTTCTTGTTAATTTCCTTGATAGGGTCGACTTGCAACAAGGAAAGATTGGGTATCACCTCTTGCATATCATAATTTTCTGAAATTTCGTTAGGTAGTTTAAAGGCATCGCCTAGTGTATGTGCTGGGTCCGAAGAAATCAACAAAGTTTTATAATTTTTATCAGATAGTTTAATTGCAGTGGACGAAGAAGTCACGGTTTTGCCCGTACCTCCTTTTCCTGTGTATATTATTAGCCGCATTTTATTTTGCTGACGAGCCTAATTAGATAGGAGATTGGTAGTAAAATGAGTTTCACGTAACAAAATTGATAAGTCCATAATTGTTTCTAATCGTTCTCCTAATTGCCATATTGTAGTTATATATAGTCTTTGCATATTCATTAAATACAGGAGTCATCTGGTCTAACGAATCACTCAGATAGAAACCGGGACAATCGCCAGTAAACTGAAATGTAGCATGAACAACAGGCACATTATTTTCAATATTTATCCAAGATGCAAATGGATATAACCAGCACACACCAGGCTTTTCCGGTTGTAGTCCGCAATTACCCTCTTTACTCAAAAACCTACAACGGATAGGGGTCCCATCCTCCCGGTCATTCTCGTCTTCCTTTCGTTTCAACGAAAGCATAGTAAATAGAGTAGAAGGCCTCCCCTTTTCATCCTTTTCATCCCAACTTGAAATTTTTGTTTCATTTTTCAAAAAATCTGACTCCAGCCTATACCCCATTTTGCGCGTAATTACATGCACATCATCAATAGTAAGTGGTAGCCTACCTTGGCGATCGCAGCAGTTATGGCAATCAGGCCATAAACATCTCCATAAGACAAAGAGCTTATCAGTCGCAAGGGTTGGAATGTGATATGTCACTTTGTCTACTGTTAAGGTGGTGTCGTAAACGTCCTTTCTATTACCAAGTTGTAAATCATATATCTGGGGCTCTATGGACCAATTTTTTGCTAGAAGCTCGAGTGAATCCCTTATCGACGATGACGACGAAGTAGATGATGTCAAGTAAGATATCAATATTAGATACATGCACCTTTAAATGTGTCTAAATAGACGTTCCATATAAGATACTTTTAAGAAGGCAATTT
>JBQCDO010000100.1:0-4161 GCA_051961195.1 Nitrososphaeraceae archaeon
GTAGCTTGACTACACTAGTAGTAATATTGTGATTACCATCTCCTGTTCCAATTAAATCTATACTTGTCCATTTGCTCAGACTAGTTGGATTGTCAAGACAAGTAATTTTTGCAGTTAATTTGTTAGATCCCTCTCTAATTACAGTATAGCTCGGATCTAGCTTGTATTTCCAAGTAGAATAATCACTTGCTCCATTGTTACCTGTAGCAATAGTCTTTTGATATGGCTTTACTCCATTCAAAAGTACTGAAACACTACAATCCTTTGATCTGTCATATGATGAAGTGCCAGAGACAACGAGGTTATTATTATTATTAGCTATTGGAATTTTTTGACTGCTATATGGCGACAGGATCTTTATTTTGGGAATTAAAGCAACGTTAGTTGTAACTGTCGTTAACTTAGTTGAAGATGAATTGGTAGTAGTAGTGCTAATCCTTGAAGGAATTATTTTTATTGCTGCTAGGCCTGTTTTTTGGGCATATGAAGACGGCCAATTAGAAATAGCAGCAGAAGAACAAATCCCAATAAGTATTAGAACAACAAGTATCCAAGACATCTTATACTTCAATTTGTATAGAAAATTGTTATATATGATGTTATATATGCATTCTTTACTATAATATAGATTTAAGTTATAGAATTTAGATCATCCTTCCTTTTCAATAAGGATAATAACCAGGCGCATTTAAATTATTTAAAGACTATTTATAAATTATTATACAATGGCATTATCAGTCATAAATTATTTTATTATATATATACTACATATTTAGTAAATTATATGAAATGAACCTTGGAGATATTCCATTATTTTTAACTTGTTATAGGTACGATCCGATATATTGTACCATCAAATGTGAGAACGTATAGAAATCCATCTGGTCCGACCTCTATATCAGTAATCGTACCAAATCCATGCCCAAATATTACCGGTTTAAGATCATCCAGGCTATTTGCTACTTTACCTTCAAGCGGGCGACTAAGCAATAGACCAGTTCTATCTTCATTCAGCTTAAAGTTGTACAAATTGCCAGTATTCACATCACCTACGAATATTGTATTTTCATATTGTTTTCCAAATTTGGCCGAATTTAAGAATTTTAATGCTGATGGGCCTACAGTCTGATTCCAGACAAATTCAGGAGCTCTATATATTCCCTTGCCACCAAAGTTTATCAAATCCTTAGCAGGATTTTCTACAACTGGCCCTTGCAACGGACCATTTGTCTGCCAAACACCCATTATCTGGTTCCAACCGCTGTTAAATCCTGGTTTCACCAAGTTAATCTCATCACCATAAGTAGGTCCATTTTCAGTTTCCCATAAATTACCAGTAACAGGATCAAAATCCATACCGAAGCTATTTCTAATGCCATAGGCATAATATACTCTTGTAGGATCCTCTTGGCCTAGTGGGTCTGGTGCTACAGGTTGGCCATCTTTTGTGATCCTTAATATCCCACTTGTTCCGTCTAGTTTTTTACCAATCTTGTTATTCTGAGCCTGACCATCATGACTTCCTACATCGCCTATGACAGTATACACGTTATTATCAGGTCCTATTAGCACTTTGCCACCGTTATGATTACTTTCCACAATAGGGTCAGGTGCATTAGAAGGTAGGTTTAACAAATCTACTGGATTTACTAATTGGTCATTTACTAATTCATATCTGTAAAGATGATTACCCGCTGAGACTCGTGGATTCGCGGTAGATTTAGTGTAATAGAGGAAAACGTAGGTATGCCCTTGGCCACTATCATCACCAGCAGAATTGCCTTGTCTTGATATTGCAATCCCAAGTAGACCCCACTCTAGGAATTGTGTCGCCACGTTAACATGCAAAAGTGGTTTTTCTAAGACACGACCATCTACGATTCTAAGTACATTTCCTGAATTTTTCTCTAGGACCAAAATATCATTGGGACCAAGAAATGCCATACTTGTCGGGATCTTAAGTCCTTTAAAGACTACCTCTGCCTTCAGGTTAGGATCATTAATTGCGGGTCCAGCAGCTGCAGGTACAGCTTTAGTATAAGCTGCATTAGCATAAAAATAGGTAGGGGGCAATAATATTGTCGAATATAAAAATGCAATAATAATAATTATGATAAACAAGCATGAAAATAGTTTTGATGACTGCATTGAAATTTTAGAAAAACTTGTTCTCATGGGAGTAGCTCAACCACATAAAAACTTCTTTGGCTATTTTTGTGTTTTGTAACTGTCTTTGCCAATAACGATTACTATAACGATCTAGCATAATGCCATCCCAGCTTGGATCTCACATCTACATATTAGATGCTTATGAATTCTTAAATGAGATGCAGTCGCTCTTTATTTGATTGTTACCTGATATACTTGATATATCTTATTAGTCTAGCTAGTTCTTGAAAAAAATAAAGTAAAAAACTTAGCGTGTGAATAAATACTGCATCTCGCATCTCTTTGATGAAGTAAATTTCGTTATCTTCCCACCAATCACTAGGCTCAGCATTGAGAGAGTCGCAGAATTGCTGGGCTTGGCTTTTATCAAGAAATACCTTCGAGTCTTCTAGTATCTTGGACCCGTGTGCATATTCTTCGAACACAACGATATAAATTTTCATTATTTACTACCTCATTCTTTTACTTCAACCAATTCACGGTCATGCCCAGGAACACATAAGTCAATCCAGTAATAACTTTTACCATCGTCAAGTTGTTTCAATAACGCTGCTTGTGGTAGTGAACAGAATATACAACGTTTCATTCCGATTGTCACCTAAGTTACCCCATTATTTAGTCTTTGATCTATTTTTTCGATAAGCTGATGCTTATATAATATTGATTATAATTAATATTATCTATTGCAGAATCAATTAAATGACAGAGCAGCTACTGGGAACTCGGGTTTAATCCATTAGCTGCCAAATAATATGTATAAAAAGAAAAGAGTGATTTTATCTAAATCTCTTTACTTGCTACTTACGATCTAGTGAGTCATAGCAATAGGTTGTTCTTCTTGTTCTATCTCTTCTTGATCTATTCTAGTTAAGTCTTGATCCTCTTCGGTAATTTTGCTTCTAATTCTATGCCTATATTTTAGGTCATAATCTATGTAGTCACACATAACTGCAACACATATCTTCAATTTTATACTATATACGGGTTTCATTGTAGAATTTGTAAAAATGAGAAAGTTTACTTTTGCAATAGAAAAAATATTGAGCAAATAAGATAAAATTAGAATAATAAAACTTGTAGTTAAGTTGACATCTCATTAATATTTTTGTATTTAGCCTATTCTAGCTCAATATTGTTTTTAGATATTCCTGATAGATAAATTCGTAAAAATTTAAAGATTATTATTTTCCAATAATTATTCATTTTCCAAAGATTATTGATCTGGGACATTATATCCAGAATTGTATATCTTCTTAGATATTGACTTCATCAAATTTCTATTATTAGATGACTGCAAACAATAAGACATAAGGTTTTGTTCTGATATTCGGAACTATATTTACTCCACCTATAATATCTTCTTCTGATGAGCCTTCTTTGTTTTCTGATCGTCCCGGGCAGTTTCACCTTCAGCTGGAGCTTCGCCGACTAATTCCTATCGTAACGAAGCTTTCACAGTGGTAGTGGTAACTAGATGATTCAATATCAATGTTGAATATTTTGCTTTCCTAGCTATCAGTATTCCTTGTAACATTTTGAGATTAGTTACACTATCTGTTTTACACGCAGATTTAATATGCCATCGTTCCGGTATAACTCACCTAGGGCTCTGAATTCTTTACCCTTCTTGAGAAGTGATTTAGATCCTTCATAATCATAATGATATAGTCTTGCTCGCCATTTACCGTTCACCATTACGACTGCTCGTCCTTCCATAATCTTTTCGACATAGACATCATACGTTTTCCCAGAAATTGAGTCCTTAATAAGGGCGATCGTACTATCGTCAATCCATTCTATTCTTCGTAGTTTTTCGAGTTTGTTGAGTGCCTCTATAACCACAGAATTATTTTTAGCATTAATATATTCACATATATCATTGAAATTCAATTCAGTATTCCCTGTCGAAACCAACAACGAATTAATTCTTCTTGCCGCCTTGTCAACTTGCTGCCTAAAATTAGTTGTTAGCGTATCCGTGGCTAAGGACAA
>JBQCDO010000101.1:0-4291 GCA_051961195.1 Nitrososphaeraceae archaeon
GTAGCTTGACTACACTAGTAGTAATATTGTGATTACCATCTCCTGTTCCAATTAAATCTATACTTGTCCATTTGCTCAGACTAGTTGGATTGTCAAGACAAGTAATTTTTGCAGTTAATTTGTTAGACCCCTCTGTAATTACAGTATAGCTCGGATCTAGCTTGTATTTCCAAGTAGAATAATCACTTGCTCCATTGTTACCTGTAGCAATAGTCTTTTGATATGGCTTTACTCCATTCAAAAGTACTGAAACTCTACAATCCTTTGATCTGTCATATGATGAAGTGCCAGCGACGACAAGGGAATCATTTTCAGTTGTTTGAATCAATTGACCGTCATGTGGTGATAGGATTTTTATTTTGGGAATTAAATCAACGTTAGTTACAACTGTCTTTAACTTGATTGAAGACGGATTAGTAGGGGAGGTTATTTCTGAAGGACTTATTTTTGTTGCTGCGAGGCTTATTTTCTGGGCACTCAAATATGGGTAATTAGAAAAACCAATATAAGACCAAATTTCAATGAGTATTAAAAAAATAGACAATAGTGATAGTATACGCCCCAATTTATATAGAAAATTATTATATACGAAATTATAAATGCATTCTATAACATAAATCTACCATCATGTTATAGAATCTGAGTGAGCTTTTTCTTCCTAGGAAGGCAAAGGACAGGTTCATCTAAACTAACTGGACAATTTATAGACTAACTACAGCGATCGGGGATTGCAAATCATACAGGATATTTTTACCATATGTAACTGCACATTTAATGATTATAATGGAACAAACTGGGGCATATTCCGATAGTTTTAATTTGTTATAGATACGATCCGATACCTATGTACCATAATATAAAAAATATATAAAAATCCACCCGCTGTGGAGTGACACGAAAGATTTCGTCTGATAGAGATGCTAAGAACAATTGTAAAATCTACTAATTCAATAATGAATCAATTTGATTCTGAGGGATCAAATAAAGATAAGCGTAAGCCAATAATCATGTTTCTTCGCAATTATCTAGCGTAAAATGCTAAAATATGAAGCAAACGAGATGGAAAACAGTAGGTAAATGTCTGAAATATGCTTAAGGTTACGGCCAAGGAAATGGTCCTCGATTTTATCGCAATGACCTAAGCATCTGGTATGAATGGCTTGATATGCACAGTGACCAGATAAGGCTTGGTAAACAAAGCGGACAGAGAGATGAGTATTGCTCAATTCCTAAAAGCACATAATGAATTGCCATATAACTTATCTTTTATTTCAGAACTTGCAACAGCTTTGCGAGATACTTTAGTAATCTAATATTTCGTGCTGTGCTTCCTGCATAGCAGTCATCTGATTTCTTAAATTCTTAAATTCTTAATCCTTAATTTGCTTCTCATCCATATCTGTTCTTCATTATGTCCGAAGAGACTGTCAGAGGTTAATTTTGAGACAAATGTGGTATTGGCTAGAGATACAAACAACCATGAATCAGGGCTAGTATTAGTAGGATGGTAGTGTATTCCATCCTTCAGATAAGGTCGTGAGTCAATTATTGGTAGAGTTCTCGGTCTTGTCTTTCCGTCGGTAATATGAAGTTCTGCAAATTCGATGCCGCCTTCAATTACCTCAATATTAGGTCTTTTATTTTAAGATTCAATATTTCACACGGTCTAGCCCGCATATCATTAGCCGTAGCGTGATAGCACCTGTGGCGCTTGTTAGGACAGTACTTCAAGAAACTGGTGTGTTCCAGAGCGTTCCACAGGTTTGATGTCTGTGAGACGATTTTTCTTTACGTGATAGTTCTTTACCACTTGCATTCACCGTCGAGTTATCCTTTCCCTCAGATTTGGCTCATCAGAGCTCTATAACCATTTGAAAAACTTATCCAAGATCATTTGCCGTCCATTGACGAGCCTATCCATTTGTAAGTAGGATCTTCTGATATAGGTCCCTTTAGGCTGTTTAGATAGGCAAGTATATCTTGCTTGGTCATTTGACAAAAAGGTTGGTTTGCCAAGTAGTTTGATAACCATGTCATACTTTTATTTTTCCTTCTTTGGTCTACTCTTTAATATTGATCTCACTCTGTTAAACAAAGATATAATCACAAATCAAATTAGCGCTCTTTGCGTTGACCGTGGACAGTCTTTTCAGTGCCTGTCTAAAATATGGCTATGCGTTATATTGTGTAAAAGAATCTGTCTTTGTTTCCAGCTAACCAGATCGATCTTTTGTTTATGCCTCTTGTAGCGTCAATATTCCTGTAAGAAATAGGTGCATACCATATTTAATAAGTTTACGTAAGCACGCGGGGAGTGGGATTCGAACCCACGAGTTCTTTCGAACATGGGATTAGCAATCCCACGCCCTACCAGGCTAGGCGACCCCCGCAATATCAAAAAAAGGCCACAAGCATTATATTAATTGTAGGTAATGTCTAACTTAGCAATCTATTTTCGACTAGAAGCGCACAACCAATATGAACCTTCACAAGCGACATGACTATGGCTATCCCCAGAATCTAAATTTGAATGATTGGATGCATATTGACAAGATAAAAATATGCTAGCGAGTGTTAGTTCATTTCCTGAGTTCGATCTATATGTATACTGACCCAGTAATAAATGTCGAATTTATTATGGCGATTAATAAATGATCAATTAGTTACATAGTGCACTTCAGAACATTGAATACTGAGAAAACTCTTTATTCATCATGTGATAGACTCATGTTTCAGAATTTTAGAATTGAGTTGACCCGCATCTGAAGTGACTGTACTGTTTAGTTAAAAGGATTATAATATGGACAAGGCTGATTATACTATCTTTGAATCTTAAAGAGTCAAATGAAATCTTTCGGAAGGCAATTATTAAGACTTATTTTGAACCTGAATTACTGAAAATGGACTTTCGCAAGTCTTATGCCAAACATCCTACGATTAAGGGCGAGGGTCTAACAGTAGATGATGCTTTGCATTTATATTTTGACTTGAATACTGGAGATGACTATCCAGATGGCGATGAGTGGTTCACAATCGAGTATTTAATACCCTTAAGTATAAAATTACCGGATAGTCTTAAAGGACCAGATTATTTTACAACTATCTCGGTTTCAGAGGGTAAACATTTTTGGCGCCATAGAGAACTGATTCGATACAAATATGGCAAATCTAAGAAATTGTCTGAATCCCTAGAATTTATAAACAGAAAATATCGTGAATTGATTGAGACCTTGCAAGATTCATCCGTTATAAATTAAATGTACAGGTATCTAGATCGTTATACATCTGAATAACGAACTCCGGTTACTTTCTGCTGCCAAGATAAGTCTTCGTGATGGAAGAAAACCATCTATGATTCTTCTCGTCGTATAAATATTCAACCTCGTCTATATCACAAGGTAGTTTCTTGAGCTGCATCTTGATAGTATCGACCATGTACTCGATCTTTTCTATGGATATTTCAAATTCCCTACCACTTCTGCCCTTCAAAAGGAATCTGACCCTAGCAGGACTATCGTCTGTGTTTCCACAAAAATCAAAAACTATTCTGATACCACTTTTACCTCTTCTCCTAGCCATTTCTTTCAATACTTCTTTGATTTTGATCCATCTCTCCGCAGAAAACCAGCTAAAGAAAGAATCGTCATACGAAACTGGGAGTTCGATTTCAACCATACTCATGGTATTTTCGTCAATAGGTACGAGTTGTTCTTCTTGCAATTCAAATGATTCTTTCAAGACATCGTAGATAACCTCGATTTCAAATGGAGAAATGCCGTAATGTTTAAACTTAGCATAGGAATTACTAGTCAATATAATAACATAGGCGGGTAGTTAATAAAAACCGAGACTAGGGATCACTATATCTCTAGTAAATCTAACGAGCTGACAGCATATTCCTTATGACAATATCTGTTTCTATATCAGCTAGTATACAGTTCATGCCATTTCACAACAGGCAGCCAAAACGTATCTGAACGATGTCAACCAGATTCATAATACGATGCGCTCTTTTGTCGTTCTCTTAACAATCCCTGAAGAGACGTTATTAAATTGGATTTCGAGCATTCGGAAGTAAGACAAAATCATCTTTTGATAGTTTAGTCATGGAAACACGATATTAATCAATGAAAGCCACTAAAGTATACGTGCAGTCGTATCCATATATTATGGGCTCTGTAAAGTTAAGATAACAAATTATTGTTATGATGACTAACAAATAGATCCAACCATTTTTGTATGTGTTGCAATTTACATTTACTTTTTCTACAAGGAAAATAATCATCGAAAT
>JBQCDO010000102.1:0-2550 GCA_051961195.1 Nitrososphaeraceae archaeon
AATTTAGTTTGTGTCACTTGGGATACACATTTCAAATGAATTACCCAATAATATAATATAGCCAAATACGCTTAATATAATGATAAAGTATTGAAACAGGTCTCTGGGACACCGTGAGGGACACCCATATAACCAACTATTGAACCTGATCATCCAATAGATATTGTGGTCTGCAGGGCCTCATTTGTACCAACTCATTCAAGCGAAGCATCTCCGCCCACTTCGTCAGTAAGCTCCAGTATAGCTTTGTATGCTTCTTTGCCCCCGCTCTGTTATGATATCTGTGGCGCCGAATTCTCAAGCAACCTTTTGACGAGAAAGGTTTTCGCTCAAAGATATGATTCGTTGCACACCCAAGCGTTTGGAGGCATTGATAGCACAAACACCCGCTGCCCCATTACCGACGATGGCATCTGTATCACCTGTCTTGACATTTGCCATACGGCTGCATGGTGTTCTGCGCACATGAGTTCAGAAAGCGTCATCTACGAAGCCAATGTTTTATCAGAATGACCTGAAGCTAGAACTTTTACTACGTATCATCTGCTAATGCACGTGAATATGTTGGCCTTGCCCTCAATCTATACCATTGACTCTCGATACACACACCACCTGCAACACATGCAGATGATTCCAATTTTACAATTTGGGTGCCTACCATCGCAATATATTAACGGTGCAATGACAAGTTCACCTTTATCTATGTTTTTTGGCCTTGTCTCTAATCTATTCTACAATGCCAAGAACCTCATGAACAATCGTACTATCTGGCAAATAGTCGGACTGACCGTGATAATCCCAAAGGTCAGAGCCACAGACACACGCCTGTGTGACACGCACTACAGCGTATGTCGGCGCTTTGATTGAAGGATCTGGTCGTTCACCAATCTCAATGGGTCATTTACCCTTAAATATTGTAGCTTTCATATTTTCTCATCCGAATTTTTATTTTGAGTCGTACAATATTGTTCATCACTAACCTTCTCCATCCAGTCGGCAGTCTTACCATTAAGCTGTTCCTGAACGGCAATATGCGTCATGGCAGTAGTTGACGTGGCACCATGCCAATGTTTTTCACCTGGCGGGATCCAAACTATGTCACCCGGATGGATTTCTTGGACTTGGCTATCGTCCCATCGCTGTACTAAACCACAACCATACGTCACAATCAGAGTCTGGCCCAGTGGATGAGTGTGCCATGCGGTGCGAGCACCAGGCTCAAATGTAACGCTAGCACCTACAACCCGTGCTGGAGTGCTTGCCTGAAATAGAGGGTCAATGCGCACAATACCGGTAAAATATTCTTCCTGTCCTTTGGTTGAAGGCTGTGAACCGATTCGTTTAATTTCCATCTCCATCACTCACCCAACGATGCCATGTCAATAACAAAGCGATATTTCACATCACTTTTAAGCATGCGTTTGTATGCTTCATTGATATCTTGAATCTTGATTATTTATATATCTGAAATAATGCCATGATCACTACAAAAATCTAATAGTTCCTGGGTTTCAGCGATGCCACCAATATCCGAACCTGCTACCGATTTTCGTCTCATGACTAAAGGGGTAGTATTCAATGGTGGTTCATCTAGACTACCTGGAAATCCTACCAACACCAATGTGCCATCAAGCGATAGTGACGAGGTATATATATTGACATCATGAACATATGGTACTGTGTCGATAATTAGTGCAAATTTATTATTAATGGTGGCCATCTGATCTGTATCGGTAGAAATCACTATATTATCAGCTCCTAGGCGACGTGCATCTTGTTCTTTTCCTGGGGAGCGAGTGAAAAGTGTAACATTTGCCCCAAGAGCTTTAGCTAGTTTGATCGCCATATGGCCAAGACCGCCAAGCCCAATTACCCCCACATTAGTTCCCACTCCTACTTTCCAATGGCGAAGTGGAGACCACGTGGTAATACCTGCACATAGCAATGGTGCAGCACCTTTCAGGTCCAAACCTTCAGGAATTTGTAATACGAATTTTTCTGGGACAATGATTTTTTTTGAATAACCGCCGAATGTCTGTATCTTATCAATCCGATCTTTACTATTATATGTAAAAGTAGGTCCCTCTTCGCAATACTGCTCAAGTCCCTGCTTACACGCTGCACAGCGCTGACAACAGTCAACCATGCAACCAACACCCACATGGTCTCCTTGTTTAAAGCGAGTAACATCCTCTCCAATATTTGCCACACGTCCAATTATTTCATGGCCTGGCACCAAAGGAAAAATGCTGCGACCCCAGTCATTTTGAACATAATGAATATCTGTATGACATACGCCACAATAGAGAATCTCTATAACAACATCATTAGAGCGTATATCTCGACGTTCAAATCTATATGGTTCTAATGCAGCCTTGGCAGTCGGTGCCGCATAACCAAGAACATTCATTGTCATTGTTTATATCTCTCCATGATTGGACTTGCTGATTATGTTATTTAATAACAAGGTATTTTTTGTGGCTGATTGCAACAACAACAAAACAGGTATCAATTCGCATTAATCAAATTATCTACTGGATTTTCTTGTTA
>JBQCDO010000103.1:0-2665 GCA_051961195.1 Nitrososphaeraceae archaeon
TCTTTTAATAGCACTGTCTTTATGCCAAATTAGATAGCTAACTATTAGTAATAAAGGAGTTGTTACTGAATGTGTCATTCTGAATTTGCTCACCTGTCCTACTGTATTTGATGATACTATTAGATACAGTTACCACCTTCGATGGGTATAGTTGAAGGTATGAATGGAGATAAAACGACTCCAGCAGCAAAGTCAGGAGCAACATCAAAACTTCCTAACTGCGATGGTTAGTTTCAAGACTGTGTAACTCATAACGGTGATGTCTGCAAGGCTGGCCAGGGAGGACATGAATGTTAATGTGCTGACGACATGAGCGACTGTTCTAAGAATCCAGCCATACAACCAGACTGTAAAACAAAACCTAATGATCCAAAGTGTATGGTTAACTGTCAGGCCTTAGGATGTCCAGGTTCTCCGCCAATGCCAGTGGAACCAAAAACAAAAACAGGACCGGATAATAGTTGCCTCTTCCATCCAGAACAGGAGAAATGTAAATCGGATAATGGTAAGTGTCCAGATGGCTTTTTCCAGAATGAGGATGCTAACTGCGTTCCAAACCATAAGCAGTGTCATAATGGATTTCATAGCCATGAGAATGATGAAACAGGTAGATGTATTCCTGACTCAACACCGTGCGAGTCAGGTTTCATAAGAGATCCTGATTTCCCAACATGTAGCAGTAAGGAGAGCGTTTGCCGTGATCATCCAGAGTTAAGAGTATGTGGCGTCAAAGGAGACGGAGGACATGATAATCATGGAGGGACAGTAAAGGTAGTCGTTAACATCAAAAATATTATTCACAAGAGTAATAGCAGTCAATCGAGTAGTAGTCTAAGCCAAGCATGTTTTGATGTGCTAAAAATAGTGTGGTTGAATAAAGTCCAACTAGGTCAGGATAAAGAGGTAGATAATTTCATAAACAAATGTCTAGCGATTAATACTTAGCTAACTAGCCTAGTTAAACCCAAGCATAACTGACACCAAGTTCCTTCTTTTTTGGGGCTTTGGGTTGTTTAGGTCTGAGTTTAGGTTTAGGTTTAGGGGACTGTCCTAAGCATCCATCTCTGCAGAAAACATCGGCAGCAGGAAGACCAGATAACGACTGCCTCTTCCATCCAGAACTACCAAAGTGTAACTCAGATAATGATAAGTGTCCCGATGGATTCTTCCAGAATGAGGACGGTAACTGCTTTCCTCAACATGACAAATGCCCTAAAGATTATCAAGTGATGAAAACTATGAAACAGGTAGATGTATCCCACATTTCCAGATTCAACACCGTGCGAACCAGACTTTATCAGGGATCCAGATTTTCCAACATGTAGCAGTAAGTAGAGTGTCTATCGCGATCATCCACAATTAACAGAATGTGGTGGAGTAATAAACATCAACGTCATAATCATGAATATTATTCATAAAAGCGGAAGTTCAGGACATTCCAGTTCTAGTTCTATATCAAAGGATTGCTTTGATGCGATAAAGATTGTATGGTTAGACAAAATTCATAGAGACCAGAATCATGAAGTGGATAGTTTCATAGACAAGTACGTAATGGGACGCTAATTGACCATCAAAACAATAACCAAGATGTCAATTAATTATAAAGCTTCACAATGCTTATCCAAGACTGGTTTCCATCATATAAAAATATACAAACAAATTAGCTAAAGTCTATAAAAGATATATCAAATAGTGTACAACTTGTATGATACCATGAAGAGCTTTAACAATTGGTGGAGAACTGTTCCAGAAGATCTTAGATATAAGTCACGTAAGGGAGATGAAGTCAATAAACCATTGCTAAACCAGGTTAACTATGTCCTTTTAAATCTCCATATGGCTGGCAAGCATGATGCAAAGCTAACTCATCAAGAGCTAAGAGATTGGCTGCATAGCAGTCAAGTAGATGTTCTTAGAATGAGTGTGAAATAGCAGCTGAATAGATACTAATAATAATGATCATCTAGATTAACAACAATACCTCAGTTAGTGTCAACATATTCTTAAAGTAAATTTTATACTTTTTAATCTAGAATGTTAAGTTACTGTTCTAAGTATTTGATTACATAGAAATTGATTCTTCTCTTAATCAGACTCAATGAATTTTATGGTTAACTGGTGCCGACAATAATCCAATCACAATCTAAAAGCGCAAAATTAAGATTCATCTATCAGTTTTTTGGTAATATTAGACACTACAATGCTTCATATCTGGCATTTTAATATCAAGAACAGATCGTAGAAGTGAGACTTGAAATTGTCTAGAGCAATGAGAGGATATTCATATGAATCAACTTTGAATCCATATTGTTCCAATGTTTTCGCTATTGCGGTACTAACATCAGTTCATCGTCGACTACTAGAATTCGTTTTGACGTTTTGTTTCACACTTTCCATTTTTAGTTTTAGAATTGTTCCTCCATTTCGATATCTTCATGGATTATTTACTTTAGCCATACAATAAAGAATGATCATCCATTCATCCATTCATTTTGGATAGAAATCATGTGATTTATCTACTCTGCCAGCAAATTCATAAGTCAACAATCCGAATCCTACTACTGCAATAACAACAAATACTATTTCAAAGTCCATAGGTGATAGATTTTTCATTTGGGATGGAGTAGTATAGGGTAACCTTGCGCCTCCATTTACTTCCTCTTTT
>JBQCDO010000104.1:0-5148 GCA_051961195.1 Nitrososphaeraceae archaeon
AAATAAAGATTCTGTACCTCATACTGTTACAAATGGTAAAGGACCAGATGATCCAAACTCTGGCAAGCTATTTGATACAAGTATAATCAATGCAGGTGAATCAGCCAAAGTCGATACCTCCAAACTAACTTCTGGACAACAATATCCATTTCACTGTACTGTACATCCTTACATGACTGGAACACTAAAAGCTGGTTAATAATTGAACGAACTTATGGTCTGAACATTTGACTCATATAAGCAAGTAAGAACAAAAGCCCTGCATTTAAGTATGTAATTTTGGTTTGATAAGACAAATAGACTAAAATGATATAGATGAGAAAGGTTTACCGGTCAAATCAAATATGAATGAAACCAAACAGCTTTAGACGCTACAACATCCACTAGAAGTATTATTACTATCTCCAAAAGCCGTCTTTGTCCCGGCCGCACCCATATATTATATATCGGGGAATATGTAATATTCTTATGCCGTTTCTTGAAGTTAAAGATTTGCACGCTAGTATTGACGAAAAGGAAATTCTATCCGGCTTTTCATTAAATATTGACAAGGCAGAAGTCCATGCAATTATGGGGCCAAATGGTTCTGGAAAGAGCACATTTGCAAATGTCTTGCTAGGACATCCGAGATACGCAGTTAAATCAGGCGATATTCTTGTAGACGGAAAAAGCATATTAGATCTTTCAACAGATAAAAGAGCAAATAAAGGATTATTCTTAGGTTTTCAGTATCCGACTGAGATTTCTGGCGTCGGATATAGCCATTTTTTGAGAAATGCATATAATGCATTGAGCAAATCTTTGGGTCAAGAACAAAAGAACAGAGAGGTTTTTCTTACTGTGAAAGAATTTCACGAATATGTAAAGAGGAACCTAGACGAGGTTGGCCTTGACCCCTCTTTCCTAAGTCGATATCTTAACGAAGGATTTTCTGGAGGAGAGAAAAAGAGATCAGAGGTAATGCAAATGCTAGTCCTGAAACCAAACATTGCCATACTTGACGAACCCGATTCTGGTCTGGATATCGATGCGGTACGTGCAGTTGCAGGAGCGATTAACAGTCTGATTGGCACCGGTGCTGGGGTTGTGGTAATCACGCATTATGCTAGGATACTGAGATATCTCAATAAATTGGATCATGTCCATATAATGGCTAAAGGGAAGATAATCAAATCAGGTGACAAGGGATTATCTGAAGAACTCGAGACCCGAGGTTATGGATGGCTAGGGCTAGAAGATAAATAGAATAAGAAGGTTTTGTGAAGGTTATAGACATATAATTTCTCCATGTTATGTAATTTTAAATAGGATAAAACACTCGATTCAATCATGAATTTGTCTATTGAAAATGGCGATGAGCGAAGTAGCTCTTCCTCAGCACTCTATCTTAATTTTTCTTTTTTTAAAATAGATCAGAAGTGGAGATGGTTAAATGATATTGGGAAAGAAGAAGCAGCAAAAGAGTTTTCGACATTGATTGACGTAGCGAATACAAAAATGAAAGTTAGAACTTATTCAAGTCTTGGAATACGGCACGATATAGACTTTATGCTGTGGATGATTTCTGACTCGATAGAAAAATTTCAGATTCTAGCATCGAAGATATACACAACAGTTGTCGGCAAATATATAGACTCCTCTCTAGTCTATTTATCCGCTTCTAGACAGTCAATTTATTCAAATAATAGTATTAAACCTCGTTTTATTTCTAACAAGCCTCCGATGAAATATCTAATTGTATATCCGTTCATCAAATCTAGGGAATGGTATCTACTGCCGCTAGATGAGCGAAGAATAATGATGGAAGAACACATAACCATAGGAAAAAAGTTCCCACAGGTACAAATCAATACATCTTATTCATTCGGTATTCACGATCAAGATTTTACACTGGCGTTTGAAACAGATGATCTGATGTCATTTCAGGATTTAATAATCCAATTGCGAGAGACAAAAGTGAGTCGCTACGTAATCAAGGATACACCAATGATAGTATGTGTATATAAACCGATTGATATTATTATTAGGAGCCTAGGATGAACTCACCACTTGTACCGGCTCTTAAAGAATGGGCAGTAGTTTGCAGAGCACTAGAAGAGGGGAGGCAGCTGGTTTTACTCCGGAAGGGTGGAATCATGGAGTACAAGGAAGGGTTTAAGCTTGTCAATAGTAGCTTTCTGTTGTTTCCAACCTTGGAGCACCAAACATTCGAGGATATTCAAGAAGATTATGCACACACTCTGGGCACAGCATTACAGGCTAATTGTGACGGGAAACGAGATTTATCTATTTGTGCAGAGGTTTCAGACATTAGACAGATAAGTAACGAACACATGCTGCCAAGGCTTGAGAAGTACCATATTTGGAGCAGAAGCTACGTGGGGACGAGAATGAAATATAACCCCAAGAAATCTATGAATATGATAATATTACGAGTTTACAAAATGAGTCACCCTATATCGATATACATAAAACCAGAATGGTCTGGCTGTAAATCTTGGATATCGATTGAAATATATGAGAAGGAAAAAGAGTTACTTGATCATAGTCAGCCTGTCTTGGACGATGATAGATTTCAGCACATCAGGTCCAAAATATTGGAGAGTCTGAATTAACTATATGAAATACAGAAAATTAGGCAAGAGTAATTTAAAAGTAAGCGAGATCGGATTTGGAGCCTGGGCTATCGCACTCGATTGGTGGGGCGGTAAGAAGATAGACGATCAGGATGCAATAAAAATGCTCAAACGTGCATATGATCTTGGCATCAACTTCTACGAGACTGCCGATATTTATGGAAACGGCAAGAGCGAAAAACTGATTTCACAAGCCTTCAAAGGTATGAACAGAGAGGAGTTGGTCTATTCCACGAAATGGGGGTACGATATATACAGCAGCAAACAAGTTGGACATAATGAGATACCACAGAAGCACGATACAGACTTTCTGCAGTATGCGCTACAAAAGAGTATGGATCGTCTACAGGCTGATTATGTTGATGTATATAGTCTTCATAATCCTAAAATGAGTGCAATACAAAATGACAGTATATTTCGATCACTTGATTCCTTAATATCTGACGGAAAAATTAGGAGTTATGGGGTAGCGTTAGGCCCAGCGATCGGATGGATGGAAGAAGGATTGTTGGCTACAAGAACTAGAAATATCACATGCTTGCAAACTGTGTATAATATCTTAGAACAAGACCCTGGAAGGGCGTTTTTTGATGCGGCCTACCAGAATGATGTCGGAATCATAGTGCGAGTTCCGGATGCATCAGGAATATTGACCGGCAAAGTTAAAGCCGACACTACATTCGATAAGAACGATCATAGAGGAAACCGAAAAAGGGAATGGATCCTTGAAGCTTTACAAAAGGTTGAAAAGATGAGAAATATAGCAGAATCAAAGGGGCTAAACATTACCGAGTTAGCCTTTAAATTCATATTGTCTCAAAGAGAGATCTCCGTAGTCTTGCCTACTATATTGGATATCACAGAAGTTGAAACAATTGCGAATATGTCTGATGGGAATTATTTGGACGAAAAGGTGATGGTTCAAATATCAGATTTATACAATAACAATTTTGATTTAAAACCATCGTCGGTTGCACATGCCTAATAGAGTTCATTTGAACCTGACAAAGTTTAGATCAAGACCATAGATACTCAAGACTAGGAATTGCCTTCTTATTCTCGATTTAAATCAGCTGTTAAACTTTCTCAAAATACTTGACTCGTTCTTTCTTAAATTCTCGTGTGCTGAACAGAATTTGATAGTCATCAATTCCTATGATTTTTGATATTTCAAGTGCAATTTTCTTTGCCGACTCCAAAGACCGCGCATGTATCATACTAAATAAATTAAATCGCCAATCCTTATAGACTGGCCTACGATAGCAATGACTTACCTCAGGAAATGAGGCAAGTCTATTTCCAATTTCATCAATACTATCGGTGGGGACATTCCATACTATCATGCCATTGGCTATAAATCCTGCTTCACGATGACGCAAAATTGCAGCAAACCTTCGCATCACACCAATCTTCTCATAATCTCTAGCCCTGTCAAAGAGTTCAGTAGTAGTGATGCCAAGATTTTCAGCAGGGATTCTGAAAGGTTCTGGAACAATTTTCAAGTCTTTCTGTAACTCTCTAATAAAATCTTTATCACGCTCAGTAATCTCAAAACTTTTTGCAACAGGCTCCTTAACTTTATCCGAAGGTAACGGAACAGTCGGATCCCCGTTAACCATATCCAATTTTACGCCAATTTTATATAGTTTCAGAGTAGGCAACAGTCGATATTTGATGACTCCATCCAGCGATGCCATATCGTTAAGTACAATCTTCATATCATCATTTGGACCAACTGCAAGTGTAAACCAAATATTGAACTCATGACTCCTCTCGTAATTATGACTAACACCCGGGTGTTTATTTATCTCGTTAGCGACGAAATCAACTTTGTCCGGTTTAACCGAGAATGCTACTAGAGCACTCTTGTATCCAAGCTTCCTCGTATCAAAAATTGCATTTATCTGTCGAATTAGTCCCTTTGTTTTTAATTTTGAAATCCTGTGAATAATTTCTGATTCAGAAACACCATAGCTCAGAGAGATTTTAAGAAACGGCCTCTCAGATAATGGAAATGTCCACTGGATGTCATTAAGCAATCGTTTATCTAACAAATCAAGAGGGCTTGTCTGCAATGAAAAACTCATGTGTTAGTTGTAATATTCGCAGATACATTAAATACTTATCCAAATGGCTCTGTAAAGTTAAGGAAAAATCTATAGCTTTATGACTTCAACTCAAATAAGAAAGAGAACAGAACCATAGGATGCAGCATATTCTCTGTATCTTTATTTCCTAGGTCTATAACTATCATTGAATATTTCCAAAGCTGTGTCTAGATTTGTTAGAAGAAATCATACTGCAATCGGAGACTGGATTCAAAGGTACAAACCAGAGATGTTAAGTTCCAGAAAGATAAGTGTTACCGAATTTATAATTGATGAAACTATCATTAAAGTTGGTTCCGAATATATCTGGTTATGGATAGCCATTGAAAATGATAACCGAGAAATCCTTCAAATAAGCATATCAAAAGAGAGAAATATGTTTGTTGCAGAACGTTTTATACAAT
>JBQCDO010000105.1:0-20576 GCA_051961195.1 Nitrososphaeraceae archaeon
CTTTGGGAACAGCACACTTAGTGTCCAATTGCTGATATCTTATTTATCACATAGATACTCTGAACAGTTCAAATAGTTTCATTCTAAACTTGCAAATTCATAATCGATTTTGCAGTCATCACCCTTACTGGTGATACAGTCATCCTGGTTATCGTTCCAATCCTCTAACCAGTAAACGTGATACCAATAATCTTTCCTTGATTTTATTACAAATGTGTACTTGAGTAGATAAGTTTCTAGATATTGTTTGATTAAGTTGTATGCACCTACACCTACGCTATCGCTATCTAACTGGTATAGTCTAAACGGCCCCATCTTTTGACCGTCATTCGTATACATATACGTTTTTCCACCTATAACACGAATACTGTGGAAACTAGGAGTCCATTCTATCAGTCTTTCAGGCGTCCAATAATCATTTGAATGATAAAAGTAACGACAAAAGGACCTCGTGCTCAAATCTTCCTCGCATTTCCTTAGTAACCAACAAACCAGTTTTAGCAAATTCATCATTTGGCTCGGATGGAATATTGCCTTAAATCCCATACGACGTAATTTGTCCAAGTATTCGAATGGGTAGGTAATAATTGGCCAATTACTGGAATCATTATCTTGACTATAAGACAATTAAAAAAAGCGCTCCTTGGTTACTGTAACAGTGTTTATAACTTCGTAGATTGTTATCTAGCATGGTTATATCGGTTTTAAAGTCGTGGGCGCAAATAGAAGAGAACTATATCTGCTATTTGCACCCACCAAGGCAAATCCATTCCTGCTAGAGGTTTCATACACCTTTACGATGCTACCCCATATACGATAACAAATGGACATATAGCTGCACGATAACAATGAATAGTCCAGAAATGTCATAATCGAAATTCATACAGAGACCGCCGGAGGAACAAGGATTATACCAATTCACACTGAACATTGTTTCAAATATCTACAAAAAAATAAAAATAATAATATATGACGTTTAGAAGAAAGGTAGGCCTTAATTGCGGCATTTTTAATTACTTTTTTGAATTCGATAGACATAGTGATTTAAAAGGTTTTTTGTAAATGATCAGCAATAACGCATAAGTTGTGAGAACGAACCAAATTATATCAAACCTGAAACCACAGTGCTTCAGCCAAAAATTTAAACTTGTGTGTTTGCAGTCCTTCTGCTCGAATCGCGTCATCGAAACCAGCATTTATGAACAAGGAGTATATTATCAACAATAGAGAAAACGCGATAACAATCGAAAAAGGAAAAATGATATAATCCTTGAAACGCTTATCCTTTTCCGTTAGCCACTCCCAAAAAAGGAAATTATTTCTTGCACAGCTGCACTTTAGGACAAAAACTACTTTATATTGTTAGTTTTCCTTCTTTTTTTGATCCTGCAGTTGCCAACGGATTTCATTGTCCTTGATTTAGAGTTTGAAACCTGTTGCGAAGGGCTTCTATGTGAGATGAATAATGATAAAATGACCGACGAGTGGATTCCGTCGGCCAAAAGACAAATCGCACAGAACATAACATCCACTACCCAACAAAGCAATGGTGTTGTTATATCTACCCATTATAAAGTAGAATCTAAAAGTTAAATCTTTCATACTTGCTTAAGGTATATTTTTACTAGAAAACATATCGCATTTGAATCGTGCCCGATGAATTGAGACCATTCAGGTCTCTGATTGGTATCGCCGTCTTCCCCCCAAGTACATAAACATGACCTTCACGAATAGAAATTTGCATAATCTAAGCTTGGTAACGCATAAATTCAAAATTGAAGATCGACGTAGAAAAGTTGCAACTCTATTGGCGCAGGCGATGACTGAAACTGAAATAGCGCATGAGCTAAAGAGATCAATCTACTATAGACAAAGATAAAGTACTAAAGGATATAGAAAATAGCCTGAGCCTCCGAACTTTCAGAAGCTACGCAGTGATAATCTGTTGCTCTACCTTTGGTTCATAGGCACGGCTGTACCTCGGGTTAGTTTCTCTAGTTTTCAGGAGAGGCAGCGCTGATATTACCAGTTTGTAATACTATTCTTTAACCATTTCAAATAAAATTGGTGTCACTACATTGAAAATTAACGTGTAGGTAACTCAAGTTCTGGATGTCCTGATAGTCAAAATTGATATGGTCAGTAGACCGTATTTGATCTGGACTTGTCACAATACAATCATATCAAGGTATTCATTTTATTATAAATTCTTAGAAAGCGCATCCCCTTCGTTGTAGTCCTGTAAGTTCTTTGAAGTTGCATATATTCTATTAAACCATTTTGGTATATGAAGAATAAATATTCTTTAAATAAGCTATGAGTAATATTTGCCCTAACTAAGATTTCTGCTTGCTTCACTTCATTACCGTTAGCAGCCTCCAATACACACACAATTATATCAAATTTATCCCTATAATGATGAACTCCACGTGAATTTACCTTGATACGAAACTGTGAATTCTTAGGCTGAGTCTCTAGATGTTGCATTTGAAGATTCTTTGGCCTAATAATTCTTGCAGCTTTCAATATCCAGTAAACTCCTCAACCTTTATTCTGTCTTTTGGAAGATGAAGATCTTCCTCTAGCAATTTCTGCATTGCTTTTGTCATACCAGGAGGACCACAAGTATAAAATATTGAATTCTTTATTTCATCATCTGTTAAATGTTTGGTTAACATAGCTTTGTCTATTCTTCCCCTTTCTCCTGTCCATTGTTGCCGGGTAGGAGAGGAGATGGTATTTTGGGATCCCTGCTTTTGTTCTCCTCCCTCTGTAGTGGTATAAACAGTTTTTATATTTCTGTTTATATTTACATATTCATCAAATTCCTTTTTAAATAAGGTATTTTCCTGATTCCTATTTGAGTCAAACATCACAATCTTTATAGGTAATTGCCTATCTGTAGCGTACTTTATCATACTTCTAAATGGAGTTACACCAATACCACCAGAAAGAAATACAGCAGGCTTTGAATAATCCTCATGTAAAATAAATTTTCCTTGAGGTCCTCTTACTTTAACTATTGTGCTTTCTTCTAATGATGAAAGTCTCTTTTTGTATGGTGTATCTCTAATTCTAGTAGTGATCATGATAAAGTCTTCTGTTGGAGATGAGGAGATTGTAAAATGTCTGATAGGTCCTTTTGGGTCACTGTGGACTCCGCCTATATCAAAAAACGCATATTGTCCTGCTGTGTAGTCAAATAATGAACTTCGGCTATCATCACTCTCTCTTACTTGCTGCTGTTTCTGTTTCCTGCTAAACCTAAATGACACTACATCAGTAGCTTCAAACTTTTGCTTCTCTAATAATGAAAGCTCATATTCAGAAGAAGGTCTGGAGGGTGGCTGTTGTTGTTCTCTTTTTTCTGTAGTGGGATGTTTCCTTACCAGTATGCTATCGCCATCTACTTTTATTTCGTAAGTGGGTTCTGATTCGGTTGCAGGAAGACTTGTCACCTCACCGGTTCTCATATCAAATTTAGATTGATGCCAAGGACATTCAACCTCGTGACCCTCCAGTGCACCATCAGCTAGAGGGCCACCTTCATGCGTACATACATTACCAATTGCATAGTATTTTCCTCCTACATTTGCAATACATATATCTTGGCCGTCAATTTGAACTTCTTTCATTTGTGAGATCTGAATATCATTCATATCAGCGACTCTGACAAAATCATCATCGTTTTCATCATTCATCATATGAATACCACAATCGTTATGATTTAGAATCTAAACCTTCTTTGGTTGTAGTGAGAAAAGATGATGATGTCGTGATAATACTTGTTCTAGAGAATTTGTTAGGGAATTGTTTTACTATTCCATCTGCTAGCGAATCTGACATAATCATTGCCTGCGGATAAATCTTATCAAATGCTATAATACTATTTGAATACTTGCCGCCAAGAGTGGCAACGGCCTCTGATAATGTAAGATTTAAGTGATTGTCTAACATAGAGTTCAGATCAGCTTTCTTCATATGCTCTTGCTGATATCTCATTCCATCTTTTTAAATATACTTTTAATTCCCAGTTCTGGGTTCCAAAGGTGGTATTTGACAATATATTATAATAATATGTAAGCAGTAGTAAAAACTGACTTTGAACAAACTAACACCAAGCTTTACAGTAGTATCATCTTCAATACTGTCAGCGATACTAGTATTTAGTGTAGTATTTAATTGGCACGGAAACTTCATGCTGATGGGAACTATCGCAGAAGGAAAAAAAGATAATAGTAGTAATAGTGGTACACTAGGCTCAACAGCCGCAGTATCGTCTTCCCAGTCCCCTTCCTCATCTTCTAATACAATCCAGTTATCTACAAAAGAAGTATCACCAGGTGTATATAGATGGATAAGTAGCAGTAGTGGAGCAATAAATCCAACCTTAAAGGTTTCATCAAATATTGTTAATATAATAAAAATTCAAAATCCTACAGATACAAAGCACGAATTAATCATAGATACGGGCGCAGATGTATTACCATCAAGTGATGATATAAAACCAGATAGTTCAGGCCAATTATCTTTCAAACCAACTACGACTGGTACATTTACATATCATTGTGCATACCATCCCTTTACAATGAAAGGAACAATACAAGTGGCATCTGGTCCATAAAGCCTTATTTTAATAGGCAAGAGACAATTCATCTACATAGATGTAAATAGAAGTAAAAGGAGTGAGGGATGTGTATCAATTATATTGATATTGAAGAATCTGCACCCAAGGTGAATTTCAGCTCGGTTCAATAACGGATTATTATTATATTCTTATAAAATATACGTCCTATATACCATCATGCAGATATATGGTATAATGGTAGATAGTTGTTTTTCCATCCTAAACCTATATACCAGACTAGAAAATGGTATACTGATTATTTGGATTTGATGGAATATAACAAGAATCCAAATGCTGGTAGAGCAAAGTGCTTTCATTGCTATATTCAGTTTTAGTCTGCCAATTACTAACTAACATTTAATTAACTTTCCTAACATGTATCTAAACTTGCTACGTCTTCTAAACCCCTTAAGGTTTGTATTCAAAATAGATACATCGTAACTTATTGATTACACAACACCATCAAATTATCTGCAAGAATACCTACATAACTATGCAATAAGGTATGGTTAGCCATTATATTTTGTAGATCTGGATTATGCTTTTCGAATATCAATATATCTTACACAAACTGTAATATGATGAGGCAATTTAATTAGAAAAAATCTATATTTTCAAAAATCCGTTATATCATCTAATCATAGTGTTCTTTATCTCCTCTTTTTCCCACCCTAGGAATTCGAGGGACTAAAACTGCAAATGCTATTGATACTAGCGCTATAAAATAAAAGTTAAATCCTATGGCCATGCCTATGGCACCAGAAAACCATATACTTGCTGCTGTCGTCAAATTAACAACTCGGTTGCTACTACTACCAAGTGCGGCAGCAGTTTTATCATCAGATTCTTTTCTATCATTAAATCCCCCTTTTAATATTATTCCTGCCCCAAGAAATCCTATACCAGTAACGATCTGTGCAGCAATTCTTGAGGTAGAATTTGGATCTACTAAAGCAGAAATATAAGTAAATATCATAGACCCTCCTATAACAAAACAATGTGTTCCTATACCAGCAGGTTTTCCTTTTAATTCCCTTTCTAGACCAATTAGAAATCCAGCTAATAATGATAAACCCAGATCCAGTAAAAAGTCTAGTTCGTTTATACTGAACAGACCAACAACCATTTTCTAGACTCACCTATTTGTTTTAGTTAAGATAGCGCTATGGATAAAAGAGTCTTGATTATTCAAATTAAAATTGCTAAATTGATCAAATGATAACTGGGACAAAAACAAATTAAAGTATGTATTTAGTCAAAATCAAATAGATCTGCAATAAATCTCCTTTTTTATGTTTTCTCTTAGAATAATAATCGTCGTCATTATTATACTCTTTTTCTCCATAATGATATTTTCTATAATGTTCATCCCCGTATCTGTTCTGTATGTTTGCCACTTTTTTTAATTCTTCTATATCTAGCCATACACCCTTACATCTAGGAGATTGATCTATCTCAACTCCAAATTTACTCATTATTCCAAGTTCGGAACTACAATTAGGAAATATCAAATTCATCTGATTTGAATTAGATTATAATGTATTTAATTGATGTATAGAACAAGAGCATTAAAATAGCTAAAATAACACCACAGTTGACAAATATTATAGGCTTTCTCTCTCTATCCGCTTACCCCTAATCATGGACAGAATGAACACAAAAGCTAGTATTCCAAAGATAACAGAAATGGATATAACTATAGGCAGTTTATAATATTCCGAAATAATTATCTTTATTCCAACAAATGCAAGTATTGCTGCTAAACCTGGTTTCAAGTAATAGAATTTCTCCATCATTTCTGCTAGCAGAAAATAAAGACTTCGTAAACCTAGTATTGCAAATAGATTGGATGTGATTACAATAAATGTATTAGTTGTTATAGCAAGAATAGCTGGAATAGAATCAAGTGCAAATACCAAGTCAGTAACTTCAATTATTATTAATGCAACTAACATTGGAGTAGCATATACCACATATTTATTCAAATTTGTCGACGACGTAATTTTCTTTTTAATAAGAAATTGATTTCCATGTAATTCTAATGAAATCGGTATAACCTTTTTAATATTCTAACAGCAATATTTTTTTCAATTTCTATTTTCTTCTCCTTCTTTTCAACTAACATCCTTATAGCAGTAAAAAGAAGTAAGGCTCCGAAGAAATAGATCATCCAATGAAATGATTCAAGCAAGGATATGCCACCTAAAATCAATCCGATTCTCATTACAATAGCACTAATGATACCTGCCATCAACACTTTGTGTTGGTAAATATATGGTATTGCTAATGATGAGAAGATAATTAAAAAAACAAAAAGGTTATCCATGCTTAGAGATTTTTCTATCGCATATCCTGTTAGAAATAATAGAGCATTATCATGACCATATACAATGTATATTATTCCAGCAAACACACATGCAAGAGAAATCCATATTACTGTCCAGATTAAGGCATGTCTAAACACAGATGCTTTCTGCTCTTTAATTGCAAAAGAGGTAGAATCAGAGTCTTCTGCAGTAGAAATGGATTTAGGATTCGATGTATGGTTTGATAGGCTGCCAAAATCACTGTCAAATTCGATATTTTTATATCTGTCTACGTCCTTATTCGAGGGTCTTCCATTCTTATACTTGTTCTTAAATATGTAAACTACTTGGTTCAAAAGGCCCAGATCTAAGGCTAATGCTACTATTACAAAAAGACTAAAAATAACCCATATGAAGTAGTCAAGAAAGTTATTTTCTGATGTTACAGCAGCAGTGATAAGAGCAGTTATCATTATGTATTATATGCTCGGCTAATAAAACTATAAAATCTATCTGAACTAAAATTAAGCTATCTACAGTATTTGGTAAGCTATTAATTTTGATAGTAATTTATGGCAGTATAAATAAGAATGGAACTTGATCTTCTCACTCACAGTCTACTGCAATCTTTATCTACTCTTAACATGGTACTCGAAGACTACTAAGCAAGAATGAGAACGCGTGATCATGACAATGACTTATTTCATCTTTGACCAGTCAGATGTCTTTAAAGTTATTCACTTCATGGCTATCAACTCTTAGTCTTTTCTAACTAGGTTATTTTAATAGCATTAGCTTTCGTCGCTAAGGTTATTTGAACCGCTGCTGCCACCACTGGTATGAGTATGAATATTTATGAAAATATTTTTTATACATTTCCCATGTATGAACTGGAACCTCTGGAAGCCACATGGATGGAATGGTGGTCCTAGATAATGACATCTGTTATCATGACCACCAGAACCAAGTATCCCATGTCGATAACATGGTATTGGTTTACCGTCATCGTTCTTGCATCCCTTTGCATCGGGATGTTCTTTGCATATCCCATCCTTCTGTCCCCACTCTGGAAATGATGGATTTGTGATATACCTAGGTTCACATGGTGTTTTATCTGGAATACATCTACTTGTTTCATCGTTTTCATGACTATGATAACCCTTAGAGCATTTGTCATGTTGAGGAAAGCAGTTACAGTCCTCATTCTGGAAAAATCCATTTGGATACTTGCCATTATCTGACTTACATTTTGGATAAAAATAGTGTCCATTGAAATACTGCTTAACCGAAAGGTTGGTTGCATGCATGCATACTGCCGTCACCTGGGTAGTGTTCGTTTCAGTTATAGCCAATCATAAGAAATACATTATCCCAGACTGGAGTTAGTTAGTAGTTTATATCTTTATTTTTGATACCGTCCATGTAATATTGACTGCCTCTTATCAACACTGCTGTGCATGTCCGGAACTCTCAGATGTGACTCATGCATTTGAGCACGAAAATATTAAAGATACTATAGAGATGGATTAATATGTTATAACATTCTTTTAATATTTATTAATGGTATTATATGGACTTTTATGTACTTTGGGTATTAGAGGCGGATTGACTCTGGGCTATGTGGGAGCCGAGCTTCTAACGTCCTATTGGAATCGCAGATATTTAAGAGATAACGCCTCTCAACCTAGCAAGGTTCATGTTCTAAATCGGAGAGTGCATCACGGTGAAATTGGTACAGTGTTAGCATTATCTTCGTTGCTCTTGAGAGTAACACCTGTTCCAACTGCAGCTGCTGCAATCGTGGCAGGAATAGGGATGGGTCTTATTAAGGATGATCATGCCGACATTGGAGAGTGGTTCAGATTTAAGAAAAAAGACTTTCATAAACAGAAATATACCAAGATAAAGGTAACATCTCTCAAACAACAAAAAGATATCACAGTAACTAAAGGTAAACAACATGAGTATAGTTCTAAATCAGAAAGAAGATCGGACATTTTCAATGCCTTATTGTATCCTGACCAAGGGGATAAAAAAATAGTAGGAAAGCTTATCTTCGAACCTCTGCAGAAACAGATACGAAATCTAATAGATACCCAATCGCAAACGATGAAACAAATTGAATCACAGATAAAAAAATCCCGAAGCCAGTTGCAATTGAAAAAAGAGTAGGAAACAACTACGCAATACAAAATGAAAAGACCATGTTGCATTCTATGCATATGGAATTCAATGTAACCGAGGTCAGGCATATGGCAAGCGCCCATATCTATACCTATTTTTCATTTCCTTGTTAAGTAGTATATTTTTTTATTTTCTGATTCCCGATAATTTTTGGAATGACAAACAATGCCATATTTTCATTCATTCTGCTATAGAAGATGCTTCTTTGAGGACTTGGATCTCGTCCTTAATCTCAATATACAGAAGAGATTGCCACCTGGATCTTCCTATACGAAAGTAACCATATCGATTATATCTCTATGGGTAACGGTTAGCCACAATTTTAGTAGCTCTGTCTGTGCCTCTAAGTTGTTAGTGCAGAGATCAAGGTGTAATCTGATCTAAATATAGATTGTATCATTATATACATAGAGATATACATTCAAGCCAAAATATATGTGGCATGTGGCATGTTGGATGTATATCATTAAAGACATCTACTATCTGATTTACGTAAACGGCTTCCGAACTTCTTCCACTCCTTGTATCTGTCTACAAATGCCAGACTTTAGGACAGTATCGTACTGCCAGAAATATATTAGCGGCGGCAACCAATTATATGGGAGAACACAGTTTAAAGGTGCATTCTAACAGAGAAAAACTGATTATCTATAAGAAGTGTACAGTCGCTAGGCTATCTATATGAGCTATCTAGTCAGATATAGTAAGAGGCTAGCAATTACGGTAGAATTCTGAATCAGCATGTTGCTTTATGTGATATTCCATATCTGTATGTATTGCCTGTTCTTTCGATTAATTATGCCATCGATGGACCAATAGAAGTACAACAGTCGGAACAACTTCCATTGATGCCACGAGTTCCAACGACAGCCAAATTAATTATTTTATTGGGCAGCATGTTATTAATTATATCTCGATCGTTGCTGTAAGACAAGAGTATTATTTAAAAATGAAATGTCCCGAGTACGGTCGAATACAGAATAAAAACGTATGCAAATTGGCAGGATTAAATTGGTGGTTAAAGAATGATTATAGGATTGATAGTAGACTGTGATCCACAAAGACGTAGATCTACATCCTTTTACTAGTTATTGCATCAAAACATATAACAAAAATTCATTAATAATTTATAACTTAAACCTTTGCGACAAGACATAATGTTATAAATGTGGCATTAAATATATCAAACAGTATCAGGAAAAAATGAAATGTCCTAACTGTGGTCAAGATTGCAAAACGTACTTTGCGGTAGAAGGAGGTCCGATGTTATGTTTGAAGAAGAATATTTAAACTTTTATTGTTGTAATTGTAAACATCCAATCGCAAACTTTCTGATAGGCGAGTAGAAACTCAATTATATACAAACGGTGTACGCATAACTCCTATGGAGAAGCTTCTTTTTTCACAATTGATAAGATCTTATTGAAAACTATAGATTCTTGATCGGTTGCTTCTCTATTTAGAGATATCATAAGAATAGGGTAATTTTGATCATCTAGCAAGAATGTTACTCGTTTTATTTTCTCATATAATGTAAAGGAATAGATCGGTTTACCAAGTTTTAATTCTACATCCTTTTCTCCTATCCTAGTATTCATCCTTATTACTGATTCAATGGTGGATAATGTCGACTCATTTTCTGTTAACAATGGCACTAAACCTTTTTTATATTTAGACACGGTTTTACCACCAAATTTGTTTGCAATCCCTGCGAATCTGATAGAATTATCTGCTTCTAGTATATGTTTGCAAAGAGATGAAAGGCTTACTTTGGACATCATTCTAATTTATTTAAGATTATAGAATGGAAATTATATACATTGGTAATACCTGTTCATAACTAATTCAGATTGCCGCTGATAAATAAACCGAGATTGAAGAATTAGGGCAATTGAATCAAATTAATGAGATATAATAAGATTATAGGTGATGATACGCTTGCACGTCTGTCTGACCAACTTTGACCATATGGTTATCGTACAAGAATTCGGGATAAGACAAACAACGGTTTGTTGTATTGTCAACCTATTACTGAAAAGCTATGATAATGGTAAAGATTAAGAGAGCCGAAACCATTGCCATTCTTTTTGAATTTAGAATAATGTAAGATGTATTAATATCATTCATAAATGCAAAGACTGCAAATACAGGCTAAAAAGTGCTGTACGAAATTACCGTCCTTGAGACAGTAGGATTGAACAAATAATCATTTTGGCGTATAAATCAAATGTATTATCTGCTTGTTTGAACTAGTTGATTGTAGAACAGATCATGCAAAGAAAAAATATTTCTTCAGGTACATGTTGGGAATCCATAGTTAGATATTCGCGAGCTGTAAGAGTTGGAGATTTTGTATTCATATCATGAACAACTGCTACTAACAAAGAGGGAGACATTATATGATTAGATAATCCGTATTTACAAACCATTCAGATTATAAAAAATATTCAAAGTGCATTACAAATGATAGGCGCTTGTCTTAAAGATGTTATTCGAACTCAAATTTATATAACCGATATTAATAATTGGGAAAAAGTATAACATGCTCATTCAGAATACTTTGAACAAATTAGACCAGCCGCTACACTGATAGAGGTAAGCAGATTGATCAATCCAAAACTCTTAGTCGAGATAGAAGCAGATGCAGTATTGAGCGATGCAAGGTAATGAGATTTAAGCCATCCCTTTATTTGGAATATCGGATATAAATCAAGAAATCTTAGGCACTACTATGGTCTCTTCTTATTAATTGCGATTCACTCGAGGAATCCCTATTGTTACTGAATTCATTTAAATCAGTTTTGAATAGTTACATATAGTCTATTAGTGTAAGTTGATCCTCTTTATTGGATCTGTTTTCTGTTCCTGTGTTATTGGCACCGATTAGTCTAGGAAACTCAAAATTCATATCACTTTTTAATACTGCTTTCCTTATCTTTCCAAGTATCAAATTAGCATATGAATAGCTTGCGGTGATATTTCGGCCTGAATTGATTGGATCTGTAAACTGAAAGATCCTATTGTATTCTTTTATTCCATTTTTTATGTCGAGTAATTTTAGAATAGTTTTCATTCTTTCCCATATGTCTCTTCTCAGTCTCAATATTGCAGCAGAAATGTACTTAACATTGGCTTTTCGACTACTGTCTATTATAGATTCAATATTATCTGAAGAATCAGTAATAAGAGGTAAAATAGGATCAATGTTTATGCAACAACATATGCCAAAATCAGTAAACTTACTTATTACTTCAAACATTGCAGATGCAGGGGGAGTGCCTGGTTCAATACATCTTCTTATATTTTCATTAGATGTAGTTATAGACCACACTATTACACAATTATCTTTATATCGTTTATGTAATTCGAGATCTCTTTTTATGATAGTCGACTTTGTAAATACATAGTAAGGAAAATTATAATTCTGTAAAACCTCGATGCATTTTCTTGTGAGCTCGAACTTAAGTTCTGCTGCTTGATATGCATCTGTTGCAGAAGATATCATCACAGGATGTATTTGTTTTTTGAATTTCCATAATCTTAGCTGCTTCTCTAATATTTGTGGAGAATTACTCTTTGCATATACTCTATCATAAAATTCAGGAGACCATTCATAGGTAGCATAACAATAACCACATCTGTGCTGGCAGCCTTGATATGGATTTATGGTTAGGCCTTCATAATCTCTTACAGCAAATGGATGAAGAATCATCTTACTTTCTTTTAATTCAAATTCAGGTGTTTTATTCAGATTATACCATAAATTCATTTGAATTGAAGTGAATGCTATTACTAGTTAAAGCTGGACTCCTGTGGGGGAGAGGGGGAAGACGATAAATGGCGGAATTGTCGTTGTCGATATCAATAGTATAATAATAATAGTGGACTTATAAACAGACGTATTGTATTTACTTTCAAAACCCTTAAGGGAACAAAACATCAAATATATATCACACATATCTGAGGAATTTAAACAAGAAAAAGTAGCCTGAAAGGGTTCTGTCATTTTTCGTTTTACAGAGACCTCTTAACTATAGTATATCTATCTTCACATCAGAATCAACAATTTGATCATTAGATTGTCTGTCAATACCGTTTAGAAATGTATCACTAATGACGTGGGTATTATTTTCTTCTAACACCTTCTAACCATATCTTGACTACCTTATTATGACGTGAACTTGATATTTCAACTGTTATGCATGTAAGATCATTAGAATTCTCTCTAAGCTTTGACTCCTCTATTATCTTCCACATTTAGCTCATCTTAAATTCGACTGATAGTCTCAACAAGAAAGCTATGACTACAATCGTTATAAACTGATAGATAATAGATAATGGTATTGTCTATTGATGGAATAAATACACAACATGAATCCTTTAAGAAAAGTAACAGTAGCAATAATAATAGTAATATTTTACAGTTTATGAAAAAATATCAAATTGCTACTTACCAGCAACTTTTAAAGAGATCTGTCGATAACATAGAATGGTATTGGAATGCAGTAAACGAAGACCTCAGGTTAGAATGGTTTCATAAGTATAATCAAGTTTTTGATTCATCAGAAGGATTCCCAAGAACAAAATGGTTCCTAGATGGCAAATGCAATATAGTTTACAATGCAGTTGATAGACACGCAAAGAGGCATCCTAGCAAGATTGCGTATATTTTCGAAAATGAAAGGGGGATTAGTAAAAGAATCTCATATCAGCAGCTTGCTAATGAAGTAAATTCTCTGGCTATTGCTTTGAAACATGCAGGCGTAAAAAAGGGTGATGCCATTGGGATATATATGCCAATGATCCCAGAAGCTTTTTTTTCAATGTTTGCCTGTTCTAAAATAGGAGCAGTACATATGACTGTATTTTCTGGCTTTGGTAGTCAAGCATTATGCTCAAGACTTCAAGATTGTAACGCACAAATATTAATTACTGCTGATGCAATGCAACGAAAGTCAGTACATATAGATCTTAAAAAGAGATGGATTAAAGCATTAGAAGAAACAAATATCTCGAAGATAATCTCTGTTGGGAAAACAGATAATTACAATAATATGGAAATTGTCGGCTATAATGAATTTACCAAAAAATACTATGGAATGCCTTGCGAGACCGAAGTCATGAACTCGGAAGATCCACTTTTCATACTCTATACTTCAGGCACAACAGGTAAACCAAAAGGAACTGTGCAAGTACATGGAGGATATATGGTTGTGTCTGCACAACAAACATCTTATCTTATCGATATGAAACCGCAGGATGTGTTATTTTGGTATGCAGATATCGGATGGATAACTGGCCAAACGTGGGTTGTTTATGGCAGTTCTCTGATTGGAGGAACAGCGTTAGTATATGATGGTCATTTAGATTATCCTGAGATTGACACATGGTGTAAATTAATTGAAAAATATAAAGTGACAATTTTTGGAATGGCTCCTACAGCAATAAGGAACTTTATGAGAGAAAATATGCCTTTGGATAATTACGATTTTTCTTCATTAAGAATTCTAGCTACTACCGGTGAACCGATAAATAAAGATGCATGGTTATGGTATTTTGAAAATGTAGGAAGAAAACAATGTCCAATAATTAATCTATCTGGAGGTACAGAGATCGGAGGAGCTATACTTAGTGTCTCACCAATTATTTCGCTCAAGCCTTGCACAGTGGGATTTCCAGTGCCTGGATTTGATGCAGATGTTTTCGACGATAAAGGTAAGCAGACTGCCCACGGTTTTCTTATCATTAGAAAGCCTTGGCCCTCAATGAGCAGAGGGATACTAGAAGACTGGAATAGATTTATTGAAACATACTGGTCAAAATATGACAATGATATATGGTATCATGGGGACATCGTATTTGTTGATCCTGCTGATGGTTTATGGTATATTTTGGGTAGAGCAGATGATATAATTAAGGCTTCAGGACACAGAATAGAATCTGCTGAAATAGAAGGTGCTATTTCGTCTCATTATGCAGTTGCAGAAGCTGCAGTGATTGGAGTGCCAGACAAGATAATAGGAGAATCAGTAACTGCATACGTAGTCTTAAAGAAAGTATCTCCATCTTCTGAATATATGGAAAAAATTTTAAAAGACGAAATTATAAAAATCGTTGAAAGTTTAGTCGGAAGATTTGCTTGTCCCAAACATATGATATTTGTAAAAGATTTGCCTAGGACAAGAACTGGAAAGCTCGTTAGACGAGTAATTAAGGCTAAAGCGCTGGGAGAAAATATTGGTAATCAAGATCTATCAACTATTGAGAATCCAGAATCACTAAAGTATATTACCAGCTCATAAAGAATAACTAAATTTCTGAACCGGAGCCACATAATTCTGATTGGAGAGTATTATTCACCAATAATGACACTGAGAATATGTTATTATATTAATCTTGAAAGTCCAGTAGCAACTCCGCCGGAGTTTAAATCCACATTCAATCAGGCTTTAATAGATAGGCATGACATGGTTTCGCAAAATTCGCTTGGCGCTATATACAGCTAAGATATGCCTATAGCATATAGTAAATTGTCTGTTATTGACTTCTGGGAACGAATGATGTGCTGTCTTTATTGTAATGCTACGGCGACGCTCAAACCAACCAAGACTGGCCGCATAATGCTACGCTGCAATACATATGTCGCTATAGACAACTAGAGTAGATTTTAATATCAACAAGATCCTTTATCTATGCGAACCATGTCAGTCAAGTGTGCAGAGTGTCAATGTACTCCACGAGAATGCCTCAATTTCAACGCTAATCAACATTGCCAAAACTGTTCAAAAGAAATTTGCTGTTGTATTAGTATCCACCATACAAGCTTGAATCTTAACCCAATGGATTATAGCAGCTGCTGCTCTAATGATGAATCTTGCAACAACAAGAGGAATAATAGTGGAATCGCAATTTCACCAAGAACAACAACAAATGGAAATTCAATATCTAGATTCCTCAGACATGTAAAACGTTTGTATGCTGCTGCTCTTGGCATTGAGATTCTCTGTATTGCTGCAGCAGAAATTGGGGAAAATACCAGCTTATACATCCTTGGATTCAATCACATTGGTCTTCCAATTGCCTACGTAATTGGTTATAGCCTTGCCACTTTTACTACGTTTGCAACAATTCTTGGCCGATATAAATACGGTTCAAGTAATAGTAATATTGATAGCTGCTGTTCCGTATTAGAACAAGATCATAAAAATGGATTTATTTCAAATGTAGTAATAACATTCAAAAACTTTGGCTTGGGCTTGAGGAAAATGAAAGAATTGCCAAAGCAGTCAAACCTAGGGCAAATATTAAAGACAAGTATCGTTATACTAATTACAGCTGAAACCGCATGCATAATTACAGCTGAAACAGTTGATTTAATATTTTATAAACACGCAATCTATCTGTCAATTCCCTTGGCTTTAGTTGCTGGAGCATTTACAGTCGCAGCATCTGAAGCCTATCGAAAGATGAAACCAAGAGTGAATTGAGTGTAAGAAACCTACAGGTATGGATCCTTTCTAGTAAAATCTGAACCAAACTACGTTTTATTATATTCCTGTGTGTGGTCTATCCCATATATGTCATAGACCTTGGTAGGAACCTTAGCATAGAGGTTAGTATTAGTTGTAGGCTCATCAGCGAATAACATAAACGTATAGTTAAAGAAACTTACGATTTGTTGTAGCACGGGCATGATATTGTTATATGATTTGTGAATTTTCGTGATGCCTCTCCTCTTAGGGCCCTAGAACTTACCTCCGGTACGTCCGTTCCTCCGGAAGCTACTTCACATGTGAATTTGTTGGGAATTTATTAATATTATTATAGCCTTCCTTTGATTGCTTGTATAAACCAGCTTGGAAGCATACTCTTATTCTTCTTTACAAAATATCCAAATGCTGAATCCAATATGTATGTCTTTGCCCAATCTTCTTTTGATCTTACAGATCTACCATAAGCTTGTATTAACTTTAATGCTGTTTGCCAGTAATACCATTCTGCATCTAGTTCTCTTTTTGCATCAGTCCATCTATCACTTTTGTTAGGATAAGGCACCTTGGTTATTATTTGAAACCTAGAAAGTTCATCTTTTAAATCAAGACCGGTGTGCAATGATGGTGAGATAAGAACAGTTGGTTTTGTAGTGCTCTTTGTATGCTCAAATATGACATCATCTCTTTGTATTTCTGGATCAGTTACTAACAATCTTCTTGCATTAATTTGTGATATATTTTCCTTTATGAAATTTAGCTGCTCATAAGACGTAGTATGGATTATTCCCTTATGATTTTTATGCAATGACATTATAGTGTCAACAGTCTTTGCAATAACTAATTTTAACTCGTTAGATTGTAAGTTATTGTAGTTAAGATATGCAACATTTAGAGGGATGATGGGTCTTTGTTCTAAGGTGAAATCTGATGGGACCTGTATAAATTTGACTTCATCGGAATCTAGACCAACGTTTCTGCAAAACGCCTTATAGTTTAATATAGTTGCGCTCATAATCAATGTTTTTGGGCATTTGTCAAATAGAGATTTAGAGTATGTCGATATATCTAACGGTTTTAGTTCAACTTTAATTACTTCATAATTTTCTTTCTTAATCTCAGATACTATCCAGTTTTTTGGATTTGCAAGAATGCTGTTTATTGTCCTTGTGAGTCGCTCTGTATCTCTGATTGAATCAATTGCAAGCTCATCTCCTAGACTTGCTGCTAATTTTTTTGATATCCTTTCATCATCTGCATATTTTTGTGCAATTTCTTCATCACTATCAAATAAATCTGATGCACATACTACTTTCTTTCTGTTGTTGTTATTGTTGTAGTCATTCTTGTTCTTCTTATCTTCTTCTTTTGATAAAACTTTACTTACCTTACCATAATAATTGTATTTGACTTTTCGTTCCATAGCTAACGATTCTGCCAAATAACTATATCCAGTCAAGTCAAGCATCTCTGTTTCAACTTCTATAAGAAAATCAATCCAATTTTCTATGTCATCATAACCATAATCAATAATCTTTAAATCACGAATATATCTTTTCCATCTCCTTTTGGATATAGTTAGTCCTCTGAATTTTACAATCTCTGTCTCTAAGAGGTGACCCTCATCTAATACCAATAATTCTCTTTCAGGTAGACTTTTCTTGTTTGGCAATAGTCCCAGGAAAATTGAATAATTGAATATAGAATAACTTGAGGTTAAGGCTGTATTCAATTGGTCAAAATATTCACATGGTTTCCAGGGACTTCTTTTTTCTTTCATATTCCTTAGGTGTAACCATTGTGAACACTCCTTTTGATAATAATTTCTGCTATCTTCATCAATGAATACCTGTTCATTCTTTGTTCCCTTATTGCTTATTTTGTAATCCTTTAGAAAGGACCTATATTTGCATCCATTATCTTTGAAGGATTCGTTAGTCATACAAGGACCATATTCTACTGTGGTGTGATAGCATTCATTTGCATTATCTGAAATACAAATCCCGCATTGATATGTACCATTTTTAATAAAGTCTTCTTTTACTAAACATGGAAAATTGTTTTTTCCCTTAGCTAGTTTAAGATATGGAAAATCTCTTGAGTATTGAGTCTGCAAATCCTTGGTGGAAGTACATATGTAACTTGAGCCCAAAGTCATTGCAATTGCTACGGCTACAGGGCTTTTACCAAATCCAGTAGGAGCTTCTAATATAATGTATTTGTAGCCTGAATTGAAAGAGGAGCATATCTGATTAAGAACTATCGTCTGATTATATCGCTGAGATGTAAAAGGAAAGTTATTGATAAGATTAGATATAGTTAGTGGCGATGGACTATGGCTGCTGCTCCTATTATTATCATCCACTTGTGATCATCTTTCTATAATTATCATCCCTCTTTCCTAAGGCCTTCAGATTGTCATTCCTTTCTGGTCGTGGTTGTGATTGAGACACTTCTTTTGCATCGCTAAACAACCATAAAAACTATCTTACTTCTTTCTGACTATGATGTTAGAATCTTTATCTAGCAACATATTATCACCAATCTTGTCTTAAATCCCTTATAACTTGAGAAGAGGTAGCAATCATAAAGCTGCTGCCGACCTTTCGTAATTTTAGGCTAATCTTCATATCACTGATATATCTGTAATTTCGGATGTATTTGCAGTATGGAGTACCAGACTAATCACGAATTTATCTCACATGACTACGATCTGAGGTGATTCCTGATAAGTATGTTAACCAAGTATTTTCTTCATGAATTACTCAAGTTAGTAATGTTTGTTTCAGATAAAGTATCTCTCTAGCAATGTACTTGGGATTACTTGATATCCGACAATTCAAGGACATAGATGTTTCAAATGAGATCCGACTAAAGATTCTAGAATCTGCCAGACAGTTTGGTACTGGCCTTAACTCACAGCACCCGAGACTTGTCTTAATAGACAATAAAGACATGCTTCAGTTGTTAGCTAAAGATAGTACTAGCGGAGCCTAGGTCTCTGAAGCAAACTTTGCGATCATGGTTCTCACAAAGTCTGACTATGGTTTTAAGATGCTTGATGCCGGTAGGGCACTCAAATATGCAGCTAGTTGCATGGAGCGAAGGTGTTGGATTGGGTTTGTTTATTGGAATTAGGGAGAAAAAAATACGGACAGATTTTAATATTCCAGAAGATCTAGATATTGTTGTTATCATAGGTTTCGGATATCCGTCAAGAAAATTGACTGGGATGCCCGAGAAGAACAATAAGATAGACTAAACTTAGCAATTGTAGCAGCAAATAATCATTATGCTGGATTTGGTCCTTGAATTGCTAATAAATTCAGAAAAGTATCAGAGAGACGATGGTATACTCGTCGCCTTCTTATATCCAATCCTATATTGACTCAATTATTATTTTGTCATGTTACAAATTAGATTCCGTAGATTTAATGAATATGATTAACAAGCTCTCCTCGATTACAAAATGACTTGCCACATTCTTCACATCTGTAAGAGAATTCTATTATATGTTGTTTGTGCTTTATTCCTTAAATCATTTTGGATAGAAATCAAGTGATTTATCTACTCTTCCAACAAATTCAAAAGTTAACAATCCGAATCCTACTACTGCAATAACAACAAATACTATTTCAAAGTCCATAGGTGATAGATTTTTCATTTGGGATGGAGTAGTATAGGGTAACCTTGCGCCTCCATTTACTTCCTCTTTTATAAATTGTGATCCATAATATATAGCACCAGTAAAACCGATTACTGCCATAACTATACCTAAAACGATAATGGATTTTCCTTTAAAGTTTAGACTATTGTTAGTATCGCTGCTGTCATTTGATTCTGATAGACCTTTTTTTCTTCCCAATCTTGTTATGAATCTAATATTACCTAATCCCTCCTCATGAACTGAAAATATCAAAATTCTTTATCTATTGAACCTTGCTTAACATTGGTAATCAATATGTAATC
>JBQCDO010000106.1:0-2563 GCA_051961195.1 Nitrososphaeraceae archaeon
TCCCTTTTGCCGGAAATCATTCCGCAAAAAGAACATGCCCAATTGGGTACAGACAAATCTTCTATATGATTATTCGATACTATCTCTTTTAAACTTTTAAAATCTACTGAATCACCGCTGCGTAACGCAGCGGTGTCCATCTTGTGATATGCATGTTATCTAGCAAGCAATATAGTACTGGATCTAACAAGATACCTTATACAAACTACCTTTTATCAATTCACGATGATTTGCAAAATAAGCTCTAGAGACAAAGCCTTGACTATCTATGTATTTCACTGGACTGAAAAAGTTTGAGTACTGATGATATCTGTGTTACTACGATATTGGAAGATGGATCGATTACAGGTTGCAGTATAATAAAGTATTTCCTACTATCTATTACACTTATTTTGATTTGTGACAGTATCAAATGTAATTGTAGATACCCAAGGTTAGGTCACAATTTGATTCCGAACAGCGCTAACCAGGAATAGTACTAGAAAAAATAATCGATCCTCTTATACACCGATCTTTTTAGCCAGGGCTACAACTTTCTTGCCATCGGGTGTCAGTTTATTAAATACTTTATTCTTGTTTACCTTACGTTGGACTAATCCTATATGCTCTGCCCTCACTAGAAGCTTATGTCCATAGCCGTAAGCACCCAGCTTGTTAAGCAGTTCCCTTGTTGGGTAATCTGCACTGCCAATTGTCTTCAGAAGTCTTACTATCGCGCGTTCCTTTATTAATATCCGTAGCAACTGTGTCTCTTTCATGAGGTGCTATACGCTAACAAGTTATTTAACCGTTACTTTTGTTTAGGAACGTGGACAACAAAATATACAGTAACAATAATTCAAATTATTCTCATATTTTCAAATAATCCCAAATAATATGAGTGTTCTATATAGAACTTATAATATATCTAATCGATATTGCCTTGCAGTTTACTTTAGCTGACTAACATGCCGAAATATCACCCCATTAGTGATTATTAGATTTCTTTTACCTTTTATAGGATAGACTAATGTAGTCATTGTCCCATGTCGAGAACCACTTAAAAGTGCGTCGATACTTTATATGATGCTCTAGCCTAGAATTTATTGACAGATTCTTATAGAGGATCAACTCGCCTATTTTTGTCATACTTTTGTGTCTTCCTCTGATTGATAATCAATCTGGACCCAGAAGATTTTAAATGATAGTGTATCCTAGTAGGAAATCCGCAAAAAAAGGGTTTACCTAATATGAGAAAAGGAATGGTTGTGGAACTTATATTATACGTTGTTGAGAATATTAATTATTCAGTAAATATTGGAGTATGGATTATCTAAAATAGGTAGAGTCGCAAGAATGGAATTAAATTAATGAGCTTTACAAAATTAAGACGGGAAGGAACGATAAGAATTAGAGGATCTATCCCCAATCTGAGATAAGATCTTGACATGAAATTCAAATAGCTTAACCGTATGTATATTCAAAGAACTCTTGAGAAGCCGTCGTACATCATCATATTTGGAATTCTTAGTTTGAATTGAGATATTGTTTATGTACACCAGATATGTGGATATGAACAGTGTATTAGGAATATTTCTGTGATTTAGTCTATAAAACTTGATTCTCCAAGTTTGAAGCAATGTTGATCTACTCTTATGAGGCATGAGTAAACATATCATCGATAGCCAATGAGTTAATTCACTGAATCTTTTAAAAAAGGGCAAACATAGAGTATTGGATTTTAAAACACCTTGTAATACCGAGTTCGAACTTGATCAAACTATTTATCCATGTTATTCCATTCCTTGGCATATTCAGGGATTTTTAGATGATAACCTCGTTCAGTCTTCTCCTCGAGCATTCTATTAATAATCATCGTCAAGCAGCCGCAATGAGATTCAGAGAGCTAGATTTGTCATTAGTAAATCATATCATTAATCTGCCAAAAGATTGTGAATAATTAAGCTATCAAGTCTATATTGGAAGAAAGAATCTTAAAAGTCTTAAGAATACTAGAATAGATGCCTCTCTTTACTAAAGAACCCGAGTAACTTTAGAACGATAACTACGAAACCGCCGCTCATCAGAGTCCCAACCAAAAATACGTCCCATCTTTTACATACCTCTGAAAAATAATAATGCGCTGATCTCAAGAAATATTTGAAGTCTTTCCACCCTATTTAAATTTGAGGTAGAATTAACTCTAAGATGTTTCTATTTTTATGCAGACATTTATGTCAGAAACTCACCCACACACGTAATAAGTTACGTTATGACTGAAAATTGTGCTGGTAAAAATTGTGGAGTTAGCCACGCAGGCTAGCGCCAATCTGCTTCAAGACATCAGGCCGTTATTATTCCCAGGTTTTCCTTTATATACCCCTATCTCGAGACGGAAGAAGTCGCATCTTCCTTCCTGATATTCCTGCTGCGATTATTTCTATTCCTGCGATTAAAAGAGCTATTCCAATCAAAATCCCTACGAGGGCTAGCCCAGCGCCTGGTAGTGCCATTATGATTATTGAGATAACGATCATCAGGACGCCAATACCCAGAGATGACCATCTGGACCATCCGCTTCTTT
>JBQCDO010000107.1:0-5032 GCA_051961195.1 Nitrososphaeraceae archaeon
TTCGAATTGACAAGGCACATTTACTACTTATAGTGGAGAACAAATTACATTTAAAGGAAGGGATATTAACAAGAATGGTAAATTCGTAGTATTAAGAACATACTTTACTGACTCGCCAGAATTGCTATGGATGAATGGCCTGGTCTGTTTAATGGACGGATTTTTCGATTCTCAAGATAAATCCTTTAAATGCGATGGATATGAATTGATGTAACATTATAATTTAAATTTATAAGCATTTGGACTAACAGAAAGTCTCAGCTATCTGATTGTATGAAAGGTGTCAAGGTAATTGGTTTCTTCTCTTCTAAAGAAGATGATCCTGTATATCTAAATCTCTTATCTAATTCAGGTATAATATCTCTTAGACCATTCATACCTTCAACTATACCCATAGAAGGTGGTAACTGTATCAATAATGCTAAAACCTTGTCTTCAAGATTAGCTAGAGAAGAAAAGATGATTCTATCTCTTTTTCTACGTCTTTTAGTCGTTTATCATGAGTTATAACTTTTGGAAATTTAGCAGTAAATCTAAAATGGTTAGAAGTCTTTTTACACCAGTTCTTCACCATAAATGCATTAGGAATTCTGTAGAAAGAAGAATCGATTAATCACGCGACAATAGTAACTTAACCATCTGGAATTATCTACGTTGAGAGGATAAAATGGTCCCCTGCCACGCTGAATAACTCCATCCAGAGCAGCCAATATGATATTGCAACTACGGTGACGTAAACTAATCAACAAAGTTTTGAATAAAGATTCTGAAACTTTTATACTTACTATAAAACAACTCTTGATAATAATGCAAACCGCGGCGAGTAAACATCATGGTCACATATATAGATATTCTCAAAGACGCTATCCTTATGCCGAATTTATTGGAATAGTGTTCATAGTAAAAGTGAATAAACTTGTAGTCAATTATCTATTCATTTGTCTTCTCATTTAATAGAATACAACGTGAACTATTTGTTTGATATGAACACCCTTCTAACTATTAGAACAACGATGGATATGCCAATGAACGTAGTGGAACCAACTAGGCCACAATTGGCCAAACCTCTAGAAGTAGGAGCGATAATATCAAAGATAGTAACTTTCTGCTATTCAATGGCATTCAAAGAAGTTTTAGAGTCATAAACTTGCTTACATTTTTCCAGTTGATACGAGAAATAAAGTAACTGGCTCTTCATCTTCTTCTTCTATCCAAAGTATCTCAAAGCCTTCTTGTTTTAATAAATCCCGTATTTCTTCTCCACTAAAGAATCTGACTTGAAAGCCGTTTATATCGTAAATTCCTTTATCTACTTCGGTACCTTTTTGATAGGATTTGTCGTTATTATATCTGACAGTGATTTTAATACTCTCCTTATTTCTGAAGATATAGAATGAAGTTCATGTAATGAAAACCTCATGTTAAGAGGCATATGTGAGTATATTGCATCAAAGTAGCATCTGGAAATGGTAATTGATTATTCACATCAAATACCTTGGCTTTTATAGGTAATCTTTTTTCCTTTGCCATCTTATCAAGTATTTCAATTGCAGTAGCAGAGTAGTTTAACGAATCTACTTCAATTTTATTTGATGCAAAAAATAATGCATCTCTGCCATGACCTGAACCTAAGTCTAATATTTTCTTTGAGTTGTTTTCTTTCAAATGATTGTAACAACGTATGGCAAAGTTGCTGGGATCGTCACCAAAGAAAGAATTATCCGATTTGTAGACTTTCTTCCAGAATTCATTCATTGCAATTCATTATTTGGCACCGTCATCATTTTTCTTGTTCTTGTTTTTTCCATGCAATATAACCCCCTTCAATGTTAATAGCATTAAATCCCTGCTTGTTTAATTCGTTTGCAGCAATATTTCCTCTGTATCCACCTGAACAGTAAGTATGGATTTTCTTTCTCTTAATCTCATCTAGATCACCATGTTTTGCTTCCCTTATTAGCCGTCGAAGTGGCAAACTGATTGCTCCATCTATTTGCCCTTCTTTTAATTCATCTGGTTCTCGCACGTCTATTATGACATATTCATCTTTTCTTGCTTGCAGTTCTTTTGGAGTTATTTTTTCTGCCATTGGGTAATATCCATTATCCATCATCCCATTGACCTCGGGTTTATTTATTCTTAGATACTGCAAGTTTGCTCTGCTGAGATTTCATTAGGTTAACTAATTAGGGTCTGCTGACAGGTTGATACTATGCTTGCAAATCCTAGAATGCAGGTCTAGTCTGTTGATGAATCGGAAATTTTCATCCCTTTAAATATATAACAGATGTGACTTTGGTTAAGGAATATGTATGACAATATTAAATTGCAGTCACAAAAGTATTCATTTTTAACATTTGTCTTATTTATTATTATTTTGATGTCATTATTACTATTATTCTCATCTTCACCTTCTCACAATGCTTTTGCTGCATCACCTGCATTTGACGAAGTTTTGATCTCTGATCAAGAACTCAAAGATGCGAAAAGTCATTGGATTCAGACTTATGGTAATGACAGCGCTCATTTAAAGTCTGGTTACGCGAACATATCAGCAGTAGACTATCATAGCGATGGAAAAACCCTAGATGCTACATTATGGCTAGCATCAAATTCGGAAAATGCTTCTACATATAGTCAACCCTTCAAAAAGATCAGGTATGGTATACTAATTGCCATTGTTAGCCTACCTCAGAATTCGGGATATAATGGAGCCAATTACGACTATTATGTAGAAGCAGTTAATGGAAAATGGAGTGAATATCTTTACCAATTGTCATCTACCGGATCTCGTGTTCTCTTAAAATCCAGGATAAACTATACACAACCCTTTGGTGCTCCTACTATAGGGCGTGGATATGTTAAACTGCGTTTAGATCTAGGTTCAATAAATAATCCAAGCGCATATGGTATGTCATTTTATACATCGGAATCCTACGAATCAAATGAAGTTAGAGACTTTACGACCTGGATTGCTGTTCCTCCTACTACTATCGACATATCAACACAACCCAAGAATGTAGTCATAAGACAAGGAGAAGAGCGTCTAGTTCCTGCTGAGATAACTACACCATTTTCTAATAACGTTACTAGCATAACTTTCGATAGTCGCACATCTTTCATTTCTAGCGGCTTAAATGTATCTACCCAGCGAATTCAACCTCCATTATTTAAGGTAGGTGTTTCTCCACAAGCGCAATTAGGCGTATATCGTGTCCCAATTACTACTTCGCTAATAATACAAACAACATCATCTACATCACCCACCCTTAATGATACAGCAACTGGATACGTAGACCCAGAATTTCAAGTATCCAAAAAGTATCCAACGACTGGTTATATCACTAGTCCGGCAAATTTAACAATAGTTGTAGCACCAGCATATACTCTTCATGAGACATTTACAGAATTTTGGACTACATATGGAACGCCAATAGCGATTCTCTCCGGTGGGGTAGTAGGAGCGTTTTCGACAGTTTTAGTAGATTATCTGAGAAACAGAAGGATGCGCAAAACAAATAACTAGATAGATAGATAGGTAAATAGATATACAAATAAAACGACCTATTGTGTTCTTGATACAAACATCCTTCTAAACATAAATGCAACTATCGATGTGCCTATGAAAGTTGCCGACCAATAGAGCCATAAATTATTCAATACTCTAGAAATAAGTGCTGGGGCCAAAGAGCGAGCAGGATTCATTGACGCTCCAGATATGAATGCTAAAAAGAATATATTTAGTCCAACTATGCCACCTATAGCAATTCCACTAAATCGCTTTAGTCCTTTAGAGTAGACAACTACATAGATTACAGACATTAGCAGTGCTGAAGCGAATACTTCAACGCCAATAATTAATGGAACAGGATATGCAAAATTTGGGACATTTGCTCCCAAGTTTGCTTGGCTTCCTATTAGAAATTTTACAAATAGACTTCCTAGCAATGCACCTAGTATCTCTGATGTAAAGTAATAAATTAACTGGACTTTTGTTATATGTTTGGTAATTAGAAAACCCAAAGAAACTGCAGGGTTAAAATGAGCCATAGATATTTTTCCAAATAAATAAATACCTACCGCAACTCCAATGAATGGGGCAAATGCAATAAAAGGAATACCTAATCTTCCATTCAGCCTAGCATCAATTACCACTGAACCTGTTGCAAGAACCACTACTATGAATGTGCCAATAACCTCGGCAAAAAAACTCCTTTGGTAAGGAGTTAAGCCTTTTGCTATCTTCGCGAACAGTGTTTTCTGTTTCAATCTAAAGGCTCATGCATGCACGCAGATACAATCAAGCAATCAAATTAAGTAGATCTTAGAAAAAACGATCTAACGATCTATGTCATTAGCCAGTTTTGTAATCAAGTCTTTTACCCTTACTTCAATTTCGTCTCTAATCTCTCTAATCTTTTCTATTGATTTGCCCTTTGGATCTTCTATTCCCCAGTCTACTAGATTAGGAACAAACATAGTTGGACACCAGTCATTTTCCATACACTCCATGTTGACTATCTTTGATGAATTTCTCATCATGTCCTCGGTAATATCCTTAGGTCGTTGCTTGCTGATGTCTATTCCTACTTCTTTCATTGCTTGTATTGCGATTGGATGTACTTCTGAAGTAGGTTTGGTTCCAGCACTTAATGGTTCATAATCATCAGGAGCATACTTTCTAAAAAAGGCCTCAGTCATCTGACTACGGCCTGCATTCTGGATGCATACAAAAAGAATTGTTTGTTTTTCTTTAGATTTACTCTTAATACTGCTAAATGACAATTTCATGATCCGATTCCCTTCCTCATGTCTTTACTGCCTTTATTACCAAACTGGTGATTTGTCTGCCTTCGATTTTATAGCCGTCCCTATACAATCTTTCTTCCAATACTTCTATGTCAAAAAATCCTGCCTTTCTAATGCAATCAAGATAGTGTTCCTTTGTTAATGCACCGTCTATGCAACTACACCATTTATCTGAATCTGCAGATTCTGGGCTGACTTCTTTACTTGTTACAAGATCGGATAT
>JBQCDO010000108.1:0-2289 GCA_051961195.1 Nitrososphaeraceae archaeon
AATAATTACGTTACCCTGTTACTACACGCTGTAATAGCATATTGAAAGTCTGGCTTATTTAATGCGTTCATTAGGGGTTTCCCAAACCTCGTGGAACACTCAATTCTAGCAATACTATTCGTAGAAAATTGAACAACTGGATAGTTCGAATGTTAATATTAACTATGGCTCCGAACTCCCATGATATATCAAATGATAATGTAGGGATCGCCCGGCGAAATGACACAAAAGATGCACTAATAGTTCTATACCTTCTTTCCAAAGGAGTTAGCGTATTGGAGACCGTCCGTAACGGTCAACCAGGATCAATGTCGACAACATACCAAATCAATCCGCCTCTAGATTAGAGAGTAAGGACAAATCGATTTTACTAGATATCAAGAAGATAACTCATGCCAAACTAACCAGTGTAGCTATCACGACTACCTTCACCCATTTCATTTATTACAATTGTATCGACTGCCGTAACTCCACTGGCTAGAACTATATCTGCTCTATAGAATAATGGTCTTTTCTATGCTAAGTAATTTTCAAACATCGATCCTGTCCTTAGTGTCATATGTACTGCATGAAACCTCCTACACTCATATTGCAAAACGTCTCATCTGTTAGTGATCTGTGAGGCGCCGAATGCGTCAACTTACAAGAGCAATGCGGCAATCTTTCTAATTGATGGGTAGCTAAAGAGTAAGTTGGAAATGGTGAATACTAAAACTTGGTAGGCATTAAAACATTCAATAGTCTATAACCGTAGCGTTGGTTAGTAATCTAGAAATTATCTCTGGCTTTCCTACTACTGCTCTATCAATTATGTCACTATTATTATATCCTGCTATTCTTAGACATACTTCACAAATAATCACCTTTCCGCCATCTGCAATAAAGTTTGTTACATTTCTAGTTAGCATATCAAGTCCTAAATAATGATGAGGGTGTTTAACTCCTATTTGTACACCTTCTATACTGAGCAATAGGGTTACGTTATGTCCCAACTTTAATTGAGTAGTAGCATCTGAAATTGCAACGGTAGCTCTCCAAGGTTCGTCACTGCTAAGATGATAGACTAATGGATTACCAATTACTTTTGCATACGCGTACGAAGCTAACAAAAATGAGGTTAAGCACAAGAATGATATCGCCAAGAGCTTAATTCTTATAAAACCAACAGAAGACATCAAGTTAAGACATTTGGCAAGTTTTTTAAAATAGTTGGTAAATTAGAGTTTGGTATCGAGTGAATTAGGGCTACAAGACGCAAATGGTTGTGATCTGCTGGTTATGCAATCATTTACTCGTAGCCATTGAACTCCGGCATACATCTTATTTCATCAACTTTTTTAATCATAATTTACTTAGCTCTCCATGTCAAAAAAGTTAGATGACAGAATAGCCGTCATTACCGGAGCGACCAGCGGTATGGCGCTTGCTACCGCTAAATTATTCGTCCAGGAAGGTGCGTACGTCTTCATCACCGGCCGCAGCCAAGAAAGGCTCGACAAAGCAGTCAAAGAAATCGGCAAGAATGTCACTGGTGTGCAGGGCGATGCCGGCAATTTAACTGATCTCGATCGACTGTTTGAAACAATCAAAAAGGAGAAAGGTCATATCGACATCCTCTTTGCAAGCGCCGGTATTGGCGAGCTTAGCAAACCACTCGGCTCCATTACTGAGAAAGGCTTCGATGATACCTTCGATGTCAACGTTCGCGGCACTTTGTTTACAGTACAAAAGGCCATACCGCTCATGAGAGATGGCGGGTCAATCATTCTGAATAGTTCTATTGCCGGAGTGAAGGGATTTCCAGGCACTACCGTCTACAGCGCCAGCAAAGCGGCTGTCCGTTCTTTCGCCCGAACTTGGACTGCCGAGCTCAAGGGAAGGATCAGGGTCAATGTTATTAGTCCAGGCACGATAGATACGGCGATATTTGACGGGACTCCTCAGGAAATGATAGACGGTTTCGTTTCCATAATCCCTATGGCTCGAATGGGCCAGCCGCGTGAGATCGCAGCCGCTGCTCTCTTTCTGGCATCCGATGATTCCAGCTTCGTTACCGGTATTGAGATGTTCGTTGACGGCGGCACAGCACAGGTTTAATTGAAAGCACTAATCACTGGGGGTTCTAAATACGAAATCTTTCAACGTCATAAATATCGTTATCATCTTACTGCTATAGGTGAACCAGGACCAAATCTCTATATTGCAAAGGAAATATCTGAATCTAGTAGAGACGACGTTGATACTGCCGGCAATACCACTATGGATTACAACCATAAACACCGTAGTTTC
>JBQCDO010000109.1:0-7868 GCA_051961195.1 Nitrososphaeraceae archaeon
CCTTTTCAAGTTATCGTACTCTTTTTGTGTGACATATTCTTGATGTCCTAATATGATGAGATCAAAGGCATTACTTCCATTCTTTGTAAACATAAAGCCATTATCTGCAGCAGCATCATCGTATATTTTGTAATATCAGAATCAGGGCTTACGCTTTTGATATCGTTAAGGAGTTTTAACATTGAGAACACGTACGGTAATGATGGATACCATGATCATTGACTGGTACAGATAACAAATTTAGATCTGTAGTAACATTTAGATCTGTAGTAACATTTTTACCGACTGGTGTGCTATTGTACAGCTTATAGAATTTATAAAATCCATTTGCGTATGCAGCTGCTTTAAATGCAGGTTTTATCAATGCAATACAAGCGCCTTTTTCTGATGATATGCCTTAAACCATCGTAATACTGCCTTCAAATCCTGGTCGGAATAATATAATTTCAATATAGAATATGGTATTAATCCTTTAACAAGATTTAGGATGTCTTTGTTGTTATACTGCTCAGACATTCTCTTGTACAATATAAAAGGATAAATAGTATTACATGAATCATGATGAACGAATTTAGGAAATATTCTCATCGCGTATATTATGTATAATCTGATATAAAACACAACTATATGATTGATTAGCCCGCTTTTCATGGGGCATAGATATAACATATATTATAGTCTATATCGTAAAATAAAACTTTTTTTGGTTACATTGCAGGTATTTATAAATTCAATCTTACTAGAAAAATATGAAGATTTAAACTATAGTTAAATGAAAAAGCAAGTCCTAAGAGACAGGATCATATCTATAATGCTGTTAAATAGCTTATCGTACATGTAATGTTATCATGAGTAACATCGAGGCATCAGATGAAAATACAAAATCTCCTTCTACGTACGGAGACAAGGCATACGAGGAATACCGGAAAGAAAGAAAAAAATCAAAAACGAGTTCTGGACAACAGTAACGAGATCAGTATTTTTTCGTGGTAATTTCCTAATTGATTGATTGATTGATTGGTTATTATTATAATTATTATTAATACAAGAGATCCTCATTTCTTATCTTATTCTGCCCGCATCAAAGGGCAGCCTAAATTAGGCATTTATTTTAAAAGGAAAATTAGTCTAATGAATGTAGATCAATTCTTTTGGACAACAACGGTTTAACTAGGATGCCACGAGTTTAGACGATTGCTTTTGGAAGTAATCAAGTTAATCAAGAACTATATAACACGGCCACACTGTTATTCTAATCCCAGCTTCAGAGGTATTTGTAAATAACAACTGCAAAAGATAATAGTCTGTGGATTGACGGAGATGGTAGAATATCTCTTTTGTGTCAAAGGCGATTGTGTTTGACAGCATGGTTATATTAACAATTGGCATATTTGGAGCATATTCTATGGATCACATTTGGTAAAAGATATACAAACAAATCAAACCTCATCTCACCTTATACTATAATTTCTCAAGTAAATGACCAAAACTCGCTAGAATTTATTTTTGCCATCGTAATGTCAGTAAGCATTGAAGTCTTAGTTTATGAAGCCATTTAATATTGTTTAATAGGCCGCTTGATTTTTATCAATAACTACTTATTTTACCGTTGCAAACCTAAACAACTCGTTTTATTATCCATAGATTATATGGCTAGTCATTTTATATATCATCCATGTTCTAGATTCTCTTTTGTAAGTTATCATTGAATCTGGTTTAACAATTAGTTGGAACGCTTATTGATTGTTTGACATTTACAATGCCAACAATAAAATGAAAAGCAAAAGTTTACGTTTTAGTACTAAGGCATGATAGTTAGAACATAAGCTAAACCATCATTAAGAATTTAGTGGGATAGCTTCTCAAACAAACTATGCTTATATTCTATAGTGTCACTTGATACGTGTTAATAAATATGAATGTAATAAATAGTTGAAAAATGTAGATTTCAATGCACCTCCAGTTGCATATTGGTCAGAAAAAATAGTTGAACGCCTTGACTCCATTGACAGTACATTGAAAGAAATTCTTTGTGAAATTAAGAATTTAAAGAAAAATAAAAATTCTGGCATCGATCTTTGATTGAAAAGTTGATAAGGCGAGGCACGATCTGATAAGAGAAGTGAGGGAGCTCTGGCTATATTGTCATAAATACTTGATGATATATTGGTAGTTGTAATAGACATGACAACTTTTCATTATGAACGCCATCTATTTTTGTAATTTAAAGGGAGATATTTTGCATCGTAGAGGCATGTACCAAGGTTATTACGCATTCATCAATCATCTATATTGTTCATTTACATACTACTTTAGCTTATATACCTGCAGACCATATTGGAATAGGTCTATCTATCCAATTAATTGCTTTTAGCGGCAAATACAAGGTAACGATATTAAACAAATTATAAAAATGAAAAATGGTTAATTCGAATTGAGAAAAATGGCATAGATGCCAGCACTAATTCCTAAAGAAGTAGAAATACAGAGACTGAAAAAGATATACATAATGGTCATTATGCTTGGTTCAATCGCAGCATCAGTAGAAGTAGATAGAGATAGCGCATTACACCAGCTCACTGGTGGTTGTACAGTCGCTTTATCGCTCTCCCATTAAGATGGGGGATTTGTGGCAATGTACTTCAGAAGAGTGCCTATTCTAAGAGGACCACACAGATCGATAAACACTGCTCTTAATATAACCATCAGCGGTTATCTAACAACCATTTTTATCATGTATAATGAACTATGAGATTTCTGGTTCGTGGAAGAAATATTTTCAGTTCTCAACCATTGGTGTTTCAATATAGGAGTAGTTCTTGCCTTTATGGGGACTCTAGCCGATGTAGTGCGGTATGCTAGGCTGATAGAATTTGGTACGGGAATACCTGCAAAGAATCCCTATGTAGCTGAAATGTACAAACTAGCTCCTGAAGGATACCTATATAGTAGGTCCATACCTTAAATGGAGAATCAAATATAAAAGTTAGTTGTGCAAATGGTAATTCAATAGGAGATTCGTGCTACAGTCACTGGTCTCCTAATTTCCTGTTTGATTATGATATTAGATTTCATGATAGAACTTTCAAGTGATATAAATTCAGACTTTAATTAGATAATAACAAAGGTAACAAATCCAATAATATGGCAATAATTTGCAGATACTTAGTAGCTATTTAAACGGTGGACTCGTTACATATAATCTACATTTTATTTTGAATCTTGTCTGCTAATAAAAACTAGGATATTGAGGACGAGTAGTAAGAGCTTATAATATTAGTCTTTTTTGGAGTACGCGATAAAGTTATCTTTGAACCTCGAATATTAGTATTGTATTGTTATGGATTCGAAAACTAAATGGCATTTCAAATAATTCTTTGAAAATCGTTTCCAACATTGCTTTATTATACAAGGCCCAATTTTCACCCAAATCATGTTTCATAATGTACGTATGTTTGTTATTTTCCACAATATGGTTGATATCAACAGAACAGTTTTTCATACGTATTTCGAGCCATTTTAAGAAAGTATCTAAATCTATATTCCCTTTCATAAACAAGACCATGTCTTCAATTGCATTCTTTCCAATCTTGGTTGCCAAATCTTGTATTTCGTCTTTGGTCAGTTTTTGAAACATTTGAACTACTATAGGTTTGGCAACTGGTATACTTCCTGCGTACGGCATGAACATATCCCATTCCGTAAACTCTCTTAGGATTTGGTTAAGAAATGAATTTAGGCTGGCGTCATGACGAGATGCCTCTGCGCGAATCTTGTCCAAAACAACCTTGTCAATGCGAAAAGTTACAGTAGCAGTTTCCTTACTTTTATTGTAATTTATTCCAGAATCTGAGATAGAATTTGTTGTTAGCATTGAGCGGTACCCGTAATATTTCGATGTTTAACATAGTATTTAATGGATTTACACACAACATTATCGAGTGCATTATTCATCAGACTATTTGATTGGATTATAAATATATTTGAGACATTAAACCTTTTTCACATAATTTAAGACTATAATGCTATGTTGATAACCTCATGATTTAAGTCGATGCAACATCACACAATTATAATTATAGGCCATAGACAATATTACCAATTTGAGGATTTATTTAAATGACATTTTCTGATCGCCTCTGCAAATATAATTTTAGCTCTGCGACCTGGTATATACATTATGTATTCTTCTCTAGATAACATCAACATTATATGACGATGAATTCTACATTATATTGAGCACAAAGTAGACATTGCTACTGTATTCCTCGCTTCTTTCTGTATCGCATCATATTAGTGTAGGTTAGGTAAGTTCCGTGACGGAAACTTGGATGTATATGTACCCGTAAGAGTGCCCCCTACCATCCAGCCCGTGACAGGACGTGCGCGCAAATTACTTTTAATATTAGAATTCAATTGCTAGTAATTTGTAATTGAGTTTAACTATAAGGCCTATTGAACAAAATGATGTAGAGAGATGCGGCAGAATTGGATCCCAAGCACACAAAACCATTTCTTCGGCTCATGGTTATCCTTGCGAGCAGCCTTCTGAGGAGTTTGGCATAGGGCTTATCAGAATGCTTCTTGACAATCCAAATTCATGGGGTATTTTAACAGAGCGACAAGGTACGATATTGGGAAGTATATTCATCCATAAATTTCCGCCTTCGCCTGTGGCAGTAATAGGCCCACTTACAGTTCATCCTTCCGCGGAAGGCGGCATAGATAAGAGATTGATGGATGCTGCTCTAGTTCAAGCTCATAAACAAAACCATGACCAAATCAGATTAGTGCAATCGCCGAGCCATATTCGTTCCTTCGTATTGTATACAAAGTGCGGATTCACTCTACGTGAGCCTTTATTTTTGATGCAAGGGCAGCCATTAAAAACTGGAAACAATCATGCAAGCAATCGTAGCACACACCCGGTTCTAGATGATAATGATATTTCTATGTGCAATGAGCTTTGCAAGTCGGTATATGGATTTTCACGGGATATGGAATTACGTCAGGCAATCGATGAAGGAGTTGCATTTATGATAGAACGAGACGGTGCTGTAACAGGCTACGCAGCAGGTATCGGTATACTCTGCCACGCGGTTGCTAAATCAAATGAGGACCTAATGGCGTTAATTGGTAATGCATCAACAATTCTTGGTCCAGGCTTCTTTGTACCTGCTCGAAATTATGAAATAATTAATTGGCTACTTGGAAATGGCTTTCAAATTGGTTGGCCTGCAAATCTCATGACACTTGGTCCTTACCAAGAGCCACTGATGCCTTTTCTTCCATCTTTGGCATACTGATCAAGGATAGAGTTAGGTTGAAATCTTTGTCTGAAGCGGATTGGATTTGTAACTAGACTCTATCCATAGTTTAGTGACCTATGAATCCTAATGAGAAATAGCAAATATTTCTCTTAACACATATATGTTGATGGTGCTCCTCGCGCCATTGCTTCACTCTAGACCTGTTGTATCATTCAAACCTTATATCATCATTAAATATAGCACCAGGATAGGTATATGTATTATATTGATAATGATTTCCAAAAAGAAATATGGCTCACTTCATTATTCTATGGAAGTTCACTGAGCAAGGGATAAGGGCTGTGAAGGATTCTGTGAAACGTTCTGAAACTTATAAAAATAGTATCGAGAAAGCAGAAGGGAAGTTGGTTAGCACATACTATACATTGGGACAATATGATGGTGTATCCATTGTAGAGGCTCCTGATGATGCAAAGTCGCCGTTTTGTAGACAGTTTTTGTTTTGGCCCTAGTCCCTAGACTCCCAACTTTTGGCTTGGACAATGGTGGTTACCACCTGACCTATATGGATTTCCTGTAATCCCATCGCGATGTAGGTAAACTGTCGTTATTATTGTTTAGTAGTAGTCACAGAAACTAGTTCCTTATCTATGAATTCCTGAAATGCGGGATCAAACCACTTTTCTACTTCTATGTTATTTTTCCATATTTGCGATATAGTACCATGTCTAAAAGCACTTTTCATCCAACGCAGCCATCCCTTCCATTCATTATCACTTACCACTCCTCTTTGGCGCATATGATAAGCATGTGCAAAAGTGTACAATATATGATAACTGTATGCTACGTCTGAGGACAAATCCCGCTCGACATTGTTTACAACTCTTATCAGTTCAGGTCGTTCAACTCCCATTCTTGTAAGATCATGTATTCTTTCATCCATATCGTTAAGGATCTTGGTTTCTATGTCCGCAGATAGGGCCTGCATTTGCTTTCTTGAGAAATATAGAATTACAAACAGCGTAGCGACTATTCCGAGAGCTTCTGCCATACTAAAGTATTCGGCTATGCCAACTTCAGTCATATTCTTTCTATATTAGAATAGTAAGGAGGTGTTCATATCCCTATTGTAAGGAAGTGTACTTGTGTCTGAAGTCTAGTTGCCTCAACCTACGGCACGTGTCAAGCCAATTATTGATGATATCAAATGCCACATCAGCAGAACATTCCCTGATGTTAATAAGATATTGTGCCAAAATGCGCCACACTACAAATTTTCTATAATCATCTATTGGAGTTTGTAACAATTTTTCGATCCACCAGATGTTAGCTTTTGTATTGACGGTCCGAGCGCACGCCTTCTTATTTCTACTAATCTCTTTTTCATATGTTCATTAATTAGCCATCTTCGGAAGTCTCGTAATAGATAGTTTGTCGCAGGTCTTTGACTATCCCACCGCTGCCTGTCCGCATTTAGAAATTATTGTTCCAGGAATTCTAACCAAACATGAATTTATGGATGGTCTATGTTGCCGATCTCCTTTCTTTTTTGTAAGAAAACTTTCTGCAATTGCATAAATTTAGAGGTGAGATCTTTTCCATTTTGGTCGATGAATTTGGCAAATATTTCTTCTTGCTCTAGGATAAATCCTTCAATTGGTTGGTAAATGTGGTAGCCATTGCCAGTCCATAGTACAGTAGGATGGCCGTGCATTTGGCTTTCAATTTTTTAAGATTCTATTCAGAGCTCTATCGAGTTTATCTTTCGACGTAAAGTCCTTAAGATCTATATCTATCATTAGAAAAGTTGGTTCTATTAATGGCATCATATTTAGTAATCGTAGGATAGGCATTGATTCTACAGGAATTTGGTAATTGGTCACTGGTAGGAAAATTCCTTACAAGTTCCTATTTTATTATTTAATATAAGACCAGTCTAAAATCAGAATAATATGAAGGGTCATTATCCCAAAAAATCACTTATATTATCAATCATACAACAGGTGATACCAAAAAATACTTTGTAATATTCTATTGTATGAGATAACAATTAATGTACGTTATTACAATTCATCATTATGTTATAAAATGCCAATATATCACTATTGAGTAATAAATACTGAGAATTGTGAGCGAAATGAGAATAAATCGTCTGTCAAGAATACTAAAGTAAAGGCTGTGGTACCGATATGACATATTAGTAAAATAAAGTATATACTGTCGTGTGGTCGTGACACGTAATTGGAGCAGCTCAGGACCGAAGCGTCATGCTATATGGTTATGAATGGACTTGCTTTAAAACGCTTTCATCATACCGATTTTCTTTTACTAATTTTGACATCTCGACTGCAGCACTTATAGTCTTTATGATATCTTGTCGCATATGTTCATTATCTTTCATCTTATCAAAGTTGTTTTCTGTATCTTCAGCATACCAACCTCTTGTCCAACCTACAAATGGAAATTTGCCAAACACAAAACCAAGTTGGGACCAAAACGTCAGAAGCTCTCCAGCAACATGCTGTACATTGTCCTGACCTCCTGTAATTATAAATGCGGCAACCTTGTCCCGAATAAGGTATCTCTCATTAGTAATAC
>JBQCDO010000110.1:0-6428 GCA_051961195.1 Nitrososphaeraceae archaeon
CAAATTAACGTCCGGTCTGCATCTGTGGTAAGCTAAAAATAAATGTAGCGCCTTTACCATCGATATTATTTTTAGCCCATATTCTACCACCATGAGCTTCAATAATACTTTTTGAAATATACAAACCCAACCCTATCCCATGTTCTGATTTCGTCGCAAATTTGGTAAATAATCTGGGTATTATCTCTGAATCTATTCCTTCACCTTCGTCCTTTATAGCTATGTTCCATTCCTTTGCATTTGCATTTCTTGTCTTTTCTAACAGAGATAATGTAATTGAGCCATGTTTTGTAAAGTTTAATGCATTATCTATTAAATTCTGGATAACCTGAAGAATTCTTTGTCTGTCTCCGATAACTAAAGCATTCTTGAATTTACAGTCAAATAATATTTCACATCTCTTTGAAAGACTTTCACGATCATTTCTATAATCATCTAATAAATCATTAATTGCGGCAACCAAATCAAACACATTATTTCTTAGATCTAATGATTTACCATCAATCCTTGATACATCTAAAATATCTTCAGTAAGAAATTTCAAACGGCGTGCATTTCTACTAATAATAGATATGAATTCTTCATATTGTTCAATGTTGCCTTTCTTACTACCCAAGATATCGGCCAAGCCTAATATCGGTTGAATAGGCGTTCTTAACTCGTGTGCAGCCATATTGATAAACTCACTTTTCATTGTGTCATGTAATTTTAGTTGTTCTGCCACTTCAAGCTGTTTCCATAAGAACTCAAGGATTGAAACATAAGATAATGCCATGTGTTTGCTATTTGAATAAATTGCAAGCCCGGCCGCGTCGTAGGAGTTATCCTTTGTATCATCTTTAGTCTCGATGATAAATGACTCTTTTCGATCAATTATCAAAATACCTAAACTCGTTTGTGAACCTATATCGATACACTTAATCTCAAATTTGTGATCGAAATTACTTATGTAGTTACTCCTGCTCTTACTTTGATCTGTTCTTGTCTTCTGGAACGGATTTTCTATCATCAGTTTCGCATATTCTTGTTCGAGAATCTTATCTACTATATCCTGATCGCCAGGAATTAATATTCTGATATTTAATCCCTTTCTAGCTAACTCATCTAATATTTGTAAACTTCCCAATCGGATTTGTCGACGAAAAGAATTAAGTGTTGGAAGTATTCCAAAGATTTCAAAATCAGCATTTTTACATTCTTCTGTAATCCGTTTGAGTGCATTGCCAGGATTCCTTATTATTTCGATATCAGGAGGCACTACAATACCTTGACTGATCTCCTCAAGTCTATTCTGAGCATCAATCCCATCTGCCCATAGATCTTCAAATACCTTTGAGAAATATTTTATATATATTGGTTCATCACTGATTAACAATATCTGAACTTGTTTTCCTCTTTCTATTCTTTCGAATGTTACTGCTATCTCTTTGTCAGTTATGCCAAAACTCAGTAGAGGAAGATTACTTCTGTGTCTTATCTTTACTCCATCCTGTAGAATCTTTCGAGCAAGATTCGCATTATGTTTGTTTTCTATGTTACAAATATATCTAATTCCTTTATGTTTTCCTTTCATTTGTTTTGCTACCAGTTTCTTGTTAATTTCAACAAAATAATCCTGTATATATTGCAGACCTCCAGGTGCAGCGATACAAGATAAAACCTCCTTTGATTCATCTAAGAAACGTCTGATTTCGCTAATAATTTCATCCGCATTGTCTATAATTCTTGTTTTATGTATAATGATACCATCCTCTAGTTCTCGAATTTTTTGCTCAGCTGGAATCGCTGTCTTCCATAGTGTATCAAAAATATATCGACCTTGTTCTACTACCTCCTTCACATTACTATAAATGACCTGTGTTAGGGGAGAGCTTTCTTGTAATACTGTAGTAGCCATATACTCGTGTTCGCTAACTGCAACACCCCCTTTTACCCCATCCAGATGCTTAAGTTCATCAACTAATTTTATTAATTGCTTACAATAATGAAGATTATCCTGTGTAATTTCTGTAAACGCTCTTATCTTTCCTCCTCTTTTTCTTATATCTTTATAACCATCTTTATATTCTGAAACATCTACTACGATCGAGGGAGCATTCTTATCAAAAAAGATATCCATCCTTTCTCGCACATTTGACATGAAATAGACTCCACGGCCCACGGCTTTTTCTATGCCATACAATATTTCTGAACTCTTGTCTTTGGTTGGAGGATATGACGCAGTAGGCGTAGCAGTCAAGTAGAACTATTAAGGAGAATTCATCATATAAGGGTAAGGACATTACTATTCGAAGTCCACCTTATGTTGGTCTATTTTAGATAAAATAGTGTCTTGATATTCATTATGTATAATAATATTCTTTAATTACCTGATTTTTAGCCTTATTTAATAAATTCCCATTATTTCTTATCGTACTGATGATCAATTGTAATAATAGGAATTTAGTCTAAGAGGTATTCTGGCATTGATAAATCTCTTGTAATTAAATTTCAAAATCTAAGTATTATTGACATCATTTGACTAGAAGATTGATCTTCGATAATTGCCAATTTGTATCAGTGCGTTTGTGAGATTGTTGGTTATCATTCAATTAACATTCCATAAATAGCACAGATATCTCATTAATATGATAGTTTTTAAATTTTCACCTCATATTTTATCGAGACTCGAATTTATTATTATATGGCAATAGAATAATTTGCTTTCTACAATTCACCCTTTCTTTTGTAGTATTGTTCGATAATTTACATCACGTTCAATAGAACCCTCTTCTATTTCTCAATAATCGTTTATAATGATAATTGTATTTAAATAACGATAAATTCAAACATGAGTATTTCTATCAACATCTTCTATGAGTAGCTGATCATTGTATCTGTATAGTATGGAATACTGAATTTCTATTACAGTGTGAGTTATGAAACATGTCATGTATTGTCGTGTTATAATGTTATCTTGTCAGGTTGGAGAAGCATTAGTTGATTATCATAAATATTTTGGAATGGTCTAATTGTATTTCTTTCTTTTTAATACAATCATGAATCTTAACTATAAATGAATATTTCAGTGTAATCGGCGCTCAAGGATCTGTTCCATATTATATGAACGTACTATCCTAGCTACATATGCTTCTTGATAGAAATCCGTCCCATCTCTTTTGCCAATACTTCCCCCACTTTTTCATCAATATTTGAGATCGATGCAAATTCAATAGGATCTACTTTATAATCAATCATTATCTTAATTAGATAAGGTAGATAATCTGCACCAAATGTACTCCTTGACAAATGGGCCTTTTGAGCTAAACTAGAAAGTACGATTTTCATAGATTGACTTCTCGCGAGAATAGGTCCCATTATAGGCCATATCATACCATATTGACTATACTTTATCCCCTTATTGTGTGAATATTCGTATAAGCCGTAAGATATCATATCATTAAGATACTTAAGGAGACTCCATTGTCTATGTCGTCCAGCCCTACCAACTATCATATCAGCCTGAGAAAGTACATCGAGTAGGGCAGCCATGCTCTTCTTATCAACTTGTCTAGACGACGAAACTATGCTTGAAAAAAATGCATTTATTAAATCCTTTCTTCTTTCCTCTGTTGACATACCAAATCTAGGATCAGCATACGTCCCATTAGTACGTGATAAGAATGATTTACCATTTTCAGCTGAACCGGAGGAAAAATAGCCGTTAATTGTATTTCCAATATCAATCTCAGTAATATCTCCCATGGTGGCATTATATCCAGAAAGCCTTGATTGTGCAATATTTAATAATGATCTAATGTCCCCATGACAATCTGATGCAATTGAAATTTTTTCTTCTAAACTCAATTTCTTATTTTCAATTCTTAAAATATATTCCAAAAACAACAAAAGCAGTCTAGGGGGAATAGCCTTGTATTCTATTGATCTGCATACTTTCGCTAGTTCTCTGATCTTGGCATTCTTAGAATTAGCTGCAATGATTACAGGTATAGTTGGCTCTTTCAGTATTTTTGTTAGGTATTCTAATCCCCCTGTATCGTGTCTACTTGATATCCCATCAATCTCATCCAAAAAAAGTAATATGGGTTTTCTGAATATGCTAGTGTTGTTAAGTATAGGGATAATTCTTTTCTCTAAATCCTCCCTCGCTCTTGTATCGCTTGCATTCATTTCTATCAAATCATAGTTGAATTGTTGAGCTAATGCATGAACTAGTGAAGTTTTTCCAGTTCCAGGAGGACCGATCAGTAGCAAAGGCTTGCTTCCGTTAATCCAATGTGTAAGCCATTTTACTACTGCTAACCTTGCATTCTCATTACCTATCATGTTTTCTACTCTCTTTGGTCTATATTCCCTAGCCCACATCTTTCTTCTTATATCACTAATAATTATTTTATTTATGTGTAGTGTATACTATCCTTAATAGCTTGAGCTAGGTTGTATAAGCACGGGAGAATAAAACATGGTAATGAACCAACAACAACAACAACAACAACAACAACAGCAACAACAACAGCAACAACAACAGCAACAACAACAGCAACAACAACAGCAACAACAACAGCAGCAACAACAACAACAACAACAGCAACAACAACAACCAGAAGCAGAGGCATATGGCAACTTTATCAATTCAATAAATAGCAACATAACGAGAAAAGAATACAATCTAAAATTTGATTATTTTATGCAATTTTGTAGTGTCAAAGACCATGAGGACATGTTGCTTATTTCTGAAAGCGACTTAGAAAGCAAGATACGGAATTATATAGTATACCTAAGGTATGATAGAAAACTATCACCTGGTACAGTTTCCGCTTATCTAGCTCCAATTATCCACTTTTACCAAATGAACGGCTTCACACTACACTGGAAGCGACTAAATAAATTCAAAGCCAAACACTATAACATTGTCGAAGATAGACCCTATACACGTGAGCAAATAAAGACACTGATAGACGCCGCCACTCTACGCGATAAATGTATCATACTACTAATGTCCTCTGCTGGCTTACGAAGGGGAGCATTATCATATCTTAGAATAAGGGATTTGCAAAGGATAGACAATTACCAGCTATACAAAACAAACGTATACAAAAAAGAGCGAGAGCAATACACAACTTTCTGTACTCCAGAATGTGGAAAGTACATAAACCAATACCTAGAGTGGCGTAAAAGACTAGGTGAACAGCTAAACCCTAACTCACCACTATTCAGAATAGAATTTGATACTGCAACGGAATACAACAGACCGAAAGCCGTCAGTACTCATGTTGTAGCTTTTATGATTCATAAACTACTAGATAGAACCGGAGTAGGAGTACCAGCAGCAAACCGCCATACACAACGAACCGAGCTAATGCAAACACACGGATTTAGGAAGTACTTCAAAACGACATGTATCAACTCTGGAATGAATCCTCTCTACAGTGAATACGTAATGGGACACCGCAGCGGCCTAACCAAATCATACCTTAAACCTACAGACACTGAATTATTAGAAGGTAACGACAAGGCATTGGGTTATGTTTCGGCTATAAACGATCTTACTATAAATGAAGAGTAACGTTTACGCAAGAAGGTGGATGAACTAACTAAGAAGAAGGATGAAATTGAGCTTATGGAGATCAAGCATAATCAAGAGATAAAGGTTATGCTCGACAAGATGACTCAGATTATCTCAATGATACAGCAAAATCCTAAACTGGCCCACGTTAAGCCAGAAGTACTATCTAATAAGAAAATATAGATTGTAAAATCACTTAACCGTATGCCGATAAGCACATTACGTGCAATATGATATAATCAGCTTCAGGTTTGTATTGTTATAGTCGGTGATTTGTAAATATCATCTTAAATTTATTCCTGGTACACATTATTGTTTCTATAGTATAATAACAAAGATTCACCCAACTCATTATACGCATGATTATTTTAAGATTAGAGACAGAACATTGGATAGGCATATGCCATGTATGTATGATCAAATAATATTTATTCTTGATTTTCTCTGTTAAGCCAAACATATTATAATGAGTGCACTTAAAGCTTAACCTACGTATAGTATCCTCTCGTAACGATATCAAAATCAAGATATAGAATTCTGTTGGTCCGCTAAGTGCTGGCGAACACAACATATCACATATAGTAGTACGGTATAAAAAGTAATATAACCATAATATAGAAAGCAAATAGAGCATATGTCTAATAATGATACTGAGGAAGAGCGATCTTTCCGGGAAAGATATGCACAGGAGCTGCAAAAAGAAAAAAAAGCAGCCAGGCACTGGTGGCCGTTATCAAGATGATGAGATGTCTGAAGAAAGAAGAAACGTGAGTCAGCAGCAAGGAAAAACACCAGGACGTAGAGGAGAACAAATAAAACAGCAAGAAATCGACAAGGAAATTATCAGACGCAATAGATTACA
>JBQCDO010000111.1:0-3301 GCA_051961195.1 Nitrososphaeraceae archaeon
CCAATTTCCCTCAAGTACTTTTTTGGCATCTTCAAGAACTCGATCTAGATTCATATAACTGCTCTAACCATGTTAAAAATCTACTCACTGTTATTAGATGGCATTAGTATTCCATGCTTATCCTTCACATGATTGGTTAGCTCTTTTTGATTATTAAATGCCTTTTTGCACACACCACAATACGTCTTTTGATGCTGCTCTCGCTGATGAATTGCTAGCTCGGCATTATCATTCAATTTCTCGGAGCACTCGTCGCATTCTTTTTCCATTAAAATTGGAATATGAATATATAATAAAAGCCTTCATTTATTAGAATGCTGCAATTAAGAAGATTGAGACATTAGATTGCCAACCCCCGGAAGCTTTCGACGAATATAACTAAGTTAGTAAAGATGCAAGACATTTGCAGCAAAATTAATCCAATAAAATGCATAGCAAAGATTTCAAACAAGGTTGTTCTTAATGAAAGGACCAAGCGTCAAGCAAGCAAAGTTATGAATAACTTTACAAAAAGAGTAATATCTGTAGGAGAGGATCCTATGGGAGTTGCCGCCACAGTATATATATCAAGTATTAAAACTTGAGGACACATAGCCCAGAAAGATATTGCACAAGCAGGTAGGGATAATAGGGATAACACTAGGAAACAGATTAAATGATATGCGAAATAAACTTCAATTAACATAAACTAGCTGTTATTTAATGCATGAAATGGCTTTACTTTATTTTCTGTATGCCGATTATATGCCTTATTATAGCATGTTGGCTAAAGAATAATGAATGAAATGTTGTAGCAATAGTGACTACATCATTATCGAGAAAGAGGAATCAGAACAGCATGTTGGCATTCCAATATGTGGCGCAAACCTACTCCGGTGATAGATACATCGAATTTTATCGATGAAATTCATTACCAAATAGGAAATAAGTTATACATAGAAAACGCAGATTAATATTTATCAAAAAATCGGAATATGACTAATATTGAAGAAAAAGAACAACACGAAAAAAGAGATTTAGAACTAGAGAATATAGCTGGAAATTTATTGGTTGCAGAATACCAAGTAGAGAAATTAAAAGATAGAGTAGTTGACAAAATTAGAGCTAGATATACTTTTGCCATTGATAAGGGGCTATCTACGCATATGTTCAAACATAACGACAATTGGATTAGAATTTCACTTAATGTTGAGGAAATAATAGTAGATAAAACAAGAGATTCTATTACAGATCCGTGGTAGAAACCTGCATTTACTAACTGGTATAGACTTTAACCTAATATTGTTGTTTTATGATTATTCAATATGTTTTGTGAAACTGCTATCTGCATGTAAACCTAAACACCCTCTGAAAGGTTTGTCCTAAACCATAAATCAACATGCTCATTCAAATCCAAAGCCAGGATGGGAGGCAGATCGATATCTTATTGGCATATCTACTAGAAAACTGCTTTTTTCATGTGCGATCCGCATTTATAACACACTACACCAGAAACCTTTCTTCCACAAGAAAGACAAATATATGTTGGTTTGATGCCGCCACGGCTACTACTAATGTTAGCATATTATCCTCCTTTATTCCAAATGTCACTTAGACCCAGAGAATTTATGGCCATTGCGCTGCCTTTTTTTGTCTAATATAAAACATAATGCTAATATAAACAAAGTTATGCTCCAAATAGATAATTGAAATATTGTTTTAATGGAATGACTCCAACTTTCATTGTGTGAATTATAAGTTAAAAGTACGGCAGGGATAGAAAAGATACTGGTTGTATTTGGAAGAATGCGGGGGCCTCATATTCCATCTACTGCCGATTGCTAGTTGAGTTGAACTATTCCGCTAAGCCATTTGAGTACCAATTATTTCTATTGCTCTGTCTCCACTTCCATAGTCAATTGATATTGTTCTGGAGGTAGAATTATTTGATATCTCCTTGACATTTATTGGAACATTTTGTTTACCATTGATATGTACTACAAAGCTGCCATCTTTATTGCCTGCAAGTTTATAGTCAATTAGCTTTCTTGGAAGATCAATTGTGATTTTGCCATTCTTACCTGCTGGTTGAATAGTTAATACTAATTTTGTACCGGTCTTATCTGCAACAGTGCTGAGAACTTGACCATTATTAATGCTATATTTTACCTGATAATTTTTACCTCCAACTGTCACATTGGCCGTCTTATTGAGACCGTTTATATTTGAGCTAGAGCCTGCATTGGTAGTGGAATTAGCTGCAGTGGGATTAGGGCTCTGGGTTCGTGGTTGTGCTTGTGCCATATGAGTGTACATCACAAGAGTCGATGAAGTCAGCAAAACTAAGGCTAGAGACATACATACCACAAAAATTCCCATAGGGTATTTTAGGTATAACCTTTTAGATTCAAGGGCACTTATCACACTTTACATATGTTTAACATGTCTATTAAGTACAGGAGATAATTAGAATCAACTATTAGTACTCCAATTCAGGGTATTACAATTCAGAGTATTAAAGAGACTAATTAAAATTCAAACAATAATTTGAGTCCATAAACAAATAAGTACTGAAATACTCGGGACGATAATAGTAACATATTGATGACATTTCGGTTACAATAATACATCTACGGCAATTTAACAAAAAATATGCTAGCTTATATTTAGTGCCGGGCCTTTATTTTTATGTCCAACTTGATCTTATGATACATCATCATTAGAGACCATCTGGAGATTATATGATCTCAGATTGGGAATTTAATAAGAGTTATATTCTCTTTCAGGTATCCTTAGAGATAATACTATTATACAATTAAACATTATTATTTGATCTAAAGGTAGATAATTTAGAAAGGGTTCGTTATGAAATTCTGGAAGTATTCGTAATTCTTACTGACCCGTCTTTCAACAACTGCGTTTTATTGCAGAGTTGGGCTGTCAGCTGGCAGTAAGTCATATAAGGTACATTCATAGATATAATCATAGATTTCCTTTTGCAGTCTCTCTTGGGTCTATTACTCACATTTCTGTCTGATGATCACTATGGTACTATAACCATTCCAAAAGAAAATGCTTCTTCATGCTGAATTATCCCAGCCCTAAATTCTTCAGCTACAAACATGACTTTTACATAAGCATAAGGAGGCTTGCCGTCTGTAGAATAATGTTCAGATGGCTTAACGTCATCAGACGATGGTGGAACCAATGAAACTGTTCCTGTAATAATATCTGCTGGTGGCGGATCAGAATTCGTTTCGAACAGTAAGGGTTTTCCCTCAAGCTTGCCGAATGTTCCATCTTCGCATTTGAGATAACATCT
>JBQCDO010000112.1:0-2074 GCA_051961195.1 Nitrososphaeraceae archaeon
AATGACAATGAGGACCAAATTCGAAAAAATGCAGTAATGGTGTTGTAAGTCACATAAGTGCCAGGCTTTGTTTCCAAAGAAAATCAAATATTGCAAGATATGACGAAACGATTGATTTATTATTTGAGTAGATCGATAGGCCTGCTGCACCATACATATTATCTTTGGTATCATCCTTTATCTCTACTATAATAGATTCTTTTCTGTCAGCTAGGACAATGGCGACTCTGTTGCTTTCTGTATTCTCATTTAGAGCTCTAATATTAAGTCCGGATAATGTCTTTTTTAATTCCTCTGCTATCTGCATAATTTGATTGTCCACAGGTGTAAGTATTCTAAGTCTGACATTATTTTTTGAATACACTTCTTTTAGAAGCTGCATAGATATGCCAGTGCGTACATTGCGTCGAAAAGAATTGACTGTAGGATATGCTATCAATAACTCTTCTTTTGCAGAGATCGAAATATCATAAGCGCGATCTATTGATTCCTTTGAATTCTCTATAATCTCTACGTTAACTAACATACTAGTATAATATGTTTAGTAGTAGCTGCTATAAGTATTGTTCCTGTCGCTACAGTAAGATAGATCATCTCACCTACTTGCATTTGTCTATCATTATTATGCGATTAGGTATGCTTGCAAGCTCAGAAAAGACATGATGGAATAGTTAACATGAGCGCTTTCAATCAATTTGGAATATACATTCCTGAGAGGGAATAGGTAATGTGTATTATATAGACAAGACTATTGATAGGACCTGAACTTATATGGACATGTTGATGTCTATCTAGCTCAATCAAGGATTATTATGCTACAAACATCTAAAATCCAAGTGTCTCTTTTCTATTTCTCTTGTGTAGTTGTTGACGGAGATGGCGTTGGCTAAGGATGATTGGCATTAGTTATAGTATCAGTAGTAATAATTGAAGACCTAGGTCTAGAATCTGACTCCTGTGTTAAAATTATGTTTTAACGATTCCTACAAATAACCTATTTATTTTGTTTACATAATTTGGTAGTTTATTTGCAGATAAGGAATATGGACCGCCTTTGAACTTGAACAGATTATATTCTCGCTCTAGTTTTTCAGATATCGTGCTAAACAAAAGCCAGTTTTCCTGAGATTTAGTCAATTGCAAAAATGCAGTAAACCCGAGTATGAGAGCGGCAGCAATAGAGGAGACATTTCCCTGGTAATAATTGAAAAGGATCAATTTGCTATTATTACTTGATATATCTATTACATTAAATATTATTATTAATATTGTCAGAACGATGATTGAAACCATCCATACGTAATCTGCGAGTATTTATTCTAGCATTATTCTTATATTGTCTTAATATTGGAAGGAATCTATTTTTTTTATATAGTCAGAGATCTCTAGAGGCTTGGTAACATCAAAATGATAATAATCCAATTCATTTTTAGAATCAGTGGTACTAAAAGGAGAATCAATTTTTCTGTGCTGTTTAGACCGATGAGGTAAGTACCTTTCAATTACCCGATACTTTGTAATGTCTTTTAATTTCACATAGGTTCACAGCTTATATTCTACTTTATACAGATTCAAGGTTCCATGATTACCATTAGCGACTAAATAAGATAGGTCAGGATGGGAATCTACTTTAATTATTCGTCAAGATAATAGCAGAAGGTCATTGTATTAGATTAATGTATATCGTAATGATAGCACAATAAAACAAGCAAGACGGGAACTCTCAAGGAACGGAATAAGGAATTCGAAGTCATACATGGACGCAAGAAATAGAATACATATATTGAACTGTATTACACGAGATATGTGAGCCGCAAGATATCAAGCAGAAAAGGTAAAGTCATATTTCAAAAGAAAATACTGCTGATTTTATGACCTCGGTTTTTTGACTGCATCTGAGTTACATAACGAGAGCTTAAGAAATCCAACAAAACAGATTCTCAATGAAGTGAAATGTTTTATCCCAAAGCCCTTACTCATCGAAGATTTGATAAGAAATGTAAACAAAGAGCTAACCTAAGATTCTCAATGAAGGCCATGCTGAATATAGATCTGAAGATCAATCGTATCTCCA
>JBQCDO010000113.1:0-10587 GCA_051961195.1 Nitrososphaeraceae archaeon
AAAAAGGATCAGTACGTTTAATCAAACTGAATTCTCTTTAAAAGACTATATGCAATCTCCGAACGACTAGAGGAACGTAGAAAGACAGGCATTGTTAAACACAAGAAAAGGAAGGTGACAAGAAGGACGATCCTGATGACCTTCCATATATGCAAGGCTTGGAGATCAGGAGACCCCAGACACGGAATGTGGAAAGTCTGCACATAGAGGAGGATAACTGTTATTTATGGCTAAAGTAGATTCACAAAAGAACAGTATTTTGTAAAATATGATTTCTTAGACACGAAAGTGAATATTACTTCCAACTCTGAAAGACAATTGGATCGGATTCAAGTTTGTTGTGTACAATCTTCCTCATTCAAAAATGGAAGTACATTTGTGAAGATGAAAAACTGGATTAATGAAATCGCTGACAGTATAACTTGGAAAAAGCTCGACGAGAAGATAGACAATGGTAGAGTGGGTACCAAATCCAGCATTACGCGGGCTTACATGATGAAATTATCATTCATAGAATACCAGAGTGGTATTTAGCTAGGACAATTCAAAGTATGCAGCTATAAAAAAATTAGCGACAGAAAAATTCGAATTGGCTGGCTATTCTGTACGTTAGCAATACTTTTGTGAAGATGACATCTCAGTAACTAAGATATGAATAAGCCATATCACAGGTATGCAAAAATAGACCTCCATTTATTAGAAAGTTTTTGGTTTGGAATTGGGATTAGTAGACTGTGGCTGCATGAAGACTACTAAAAGCATTTGGAAATAGAATTATTGTAACTGAATATGGATTATGTTAGGATTTACAAGTAACTCCTTCTCTCCAGCTAAACAAAATTTGAATCATGATCATCTGGATAATTTAAACATACTTCTTTAGGAACGACAATGTTTTTTGCCAAGCGTCCGCAGTCTCCTTGGGGGCATAATTCTGGTTAGAAGGGTTGGCAAAAGCATGACCTAATCCCCTGTAAATAAGAATATCGTTGTTTATTTTATTAGCATCTAAAGCCATTTTAAATTTATTTATCAATGGCAGGGGATTTGCTTGATCTTTGTCTCCAAATATTCCTAGTATCGGCCAGTTAATTTTTGAAAGTTGCTGAGCGTCAGTAATTAATGGCGTACCATAGTACAGGATCGTAGCGACTAGAGGATGATTCTGACTATTCAATGCCAACTGCAACGATTGCCCTCCACCAAAGCACCATCCTATTGATGCAATTTTAGACGAGTCCACAAATGGAAGAGAGCTAACATATCTTACAGCTGATTGTAAATTAGCTATAGATTCCCCTGGATTATTTCGGACAGAAGTAGATAAAAGTCTAGCTTGATCATTGTTTGTAGCCATTTGACCTTTGAATAAATCTACAGCCAGCACGACATATCCTTGTCTTGCTAGCGTATTTGCCATATCTTTAATATAGGCATTTAATCCACGATTTTCATGTATCATAATAATTCCAGGGATTTTCTTGTTAGCAAGGTTAACAGAACTAGGGTACGCTAGATATCCGGATGAACTATCGAAATAATTGACCGATTTCTTCGTTTCCAAACCCTGGTCACTGGTTACATTGGTACTGTTAGAATATAATGCAGATATTGCGGCAGCATTGGTCTGAGCGAAGGCAGGAGGTGGTGCTTTATAACTGACGATTGCAGTAGAGAATAGAATAGTTGTTAAGAAGACGTAGTAAAGCGTGAACGATATTGGGACACTTTTTATCATTACCCCTTATTACGAGAATTACTATATAACACTATTTCTGGGTTCTTCATAGATTTATTTTTATAGATTTGCAATAGATAAAAGGAGATACAATTCTTCTGACAAATATACTATAGAAGTTCGCATCCTAGATATATAATATCCAGGTAATCTGTTCCTCACGCGAATTGTTGTACGGACTTGTCTTAAATATTACATGAGATCAGTTATTGGAGCAAGAATTCGTGATTACTAGATCATCTTAAATTTAGGGATTATTCGCTGGTGTATATCCCAGATTGACTATTGAACGATACATTCAGAAAAAGATTCCAAATATGATTAGCAAATTACCAATTTAGAATTGAAAAGAAAACCATCAAGAATTTTTATATTAGGTAGAATCAAAGAGGAAGATGAATTATGCTTTTCATACATACGATTGTCATTACCTTCACAATTATTTCATTTTTTGCAATCTCAATGCTATATTATGATGATCAGCTACAGCATTTAATATCACTTCCCCCGTTGGATGTACAATTTGTCTTAGCCGAGGAGAAAATGTCTTCGCCTATTGTGCATATATCTAATAATAGCACTGATAAAACCACAATGGTGGACAAATTTGGTATAAAGGAAATTTATGCTACTAAACAGCATGGTCGAGAATGGTATGTTAACATGACTAATCCCAAGAATGATACTATGCTCTCTTTCACGTTTGACGCTCCTATCAATAAAGAGAAAGACGGTTCTTGGCAGATAACTAATCCCAAGGTCAGAATGAACGTTGAAACACCTACAGGAATGCAGCCATGGAAGAATGTGGAGATCACTGGATACGCCAAAGTAATTTCAGTCAAGTCGTCGAAAAACAATAGTGACAATAATAAAAGCAGTTCATCAAATCAAGATTACAGTCAAACTCTAGACGATATTGCTTGGTATGCAAGAAGTGGGAGACACAATAGTGAAACACCATGTGAGGGTACAGCACTTATAGGGGGCATCCATACCGACGGTAGTGTGGGATGGAAAAAGAGCATTTGGTTCACTGGCGGGTACACAGATGAAAGAGCGCTAAATCACGCTGCAAAGCCATTACTAGGTAGATGGATTGGGTGGAAAGTGGTCATATACAATATTGATAATGATACAGCGGTAAAAATGGAGTCTTATCTTGATGATGAAAATAACAATCAATGGAAGAAAGTTACTGGCTTCGTGGACAATGGCGGATGGTATGCCAACACTGATGACGTTACCTTCTTTAGTGCAGGTTGTGGGAAACCGAAAGACTATGTAATTACTAATCCCGGAGACTTCGTAACGTTCAGAACAGATAATATAATTTGGGATTTCAAAAATCTGAGTGTTAGAGAAATAAGATCTCCATATCCAATTTAGCATTAGATGATATGATATTTGTGCGATAGTCTTAATGACCCAATAAGGATATTTTTTTACGATGCAGATGTGATCAATATTGGAGCACGATGGATTGCGAGAGTTTGCTAGGTTCGCATTCAGCCGATTGATTTCTTTAAATTCTGGAAAATATTTTATGAAGGGTATTATCTAATGTTTGTCATGTCTGCTAGAATTAATGGGTCATACTGTCTAACACGATGGCTACCGTACGCAGTTTGATGCCATGATTGGAACAAAACCTATACAACACAACTGCTAACTGTATACAGGTAGATAAATAGCTGTAAAAATAATAATAAATATTAAAACCAAACCTAGCATGGTCCGACCGAGGGAATCTAGTATATAGAGATATATTGTATGGATCTAACTGTTTTACTGATGGTACTAGTATAAATTGAGAATCATAAGTATTGTAGGATATGCTAGATTAAAAAAGAGATCCGATCGTAATAGTTTCGATCAATAGTTCAATACACTATATTTTCTAAAAAATGAATTAGCAGCCTCCTATCACACTAAAAATCACGTGACATCTAAGATGCATAAAAATATGCCTACTTCAGATAACTCAATATATATTATATCCGGAATCAAACTATTTCCAACTGAATGACGGTTTGTAAGGGAAATATGGAGTGCATCGAGGCCCTGGCATATTCGAACGATTAGACTATAAAATGTATAACAATTCAGGTTAATACTTTAATAGCTTCCTCTCATCAAATATAACAAGTAAGAAAACAACCAAGTCTCTATGTTTCTTATTCACTCCCTTGAAATATTTATTAAATCATATGCAGATAAGACTCCAGCATACAGGCAATGAACCATGAATAACTACCCAAAATCAAAGGCTACTAGCCAGATTATAAATAACAAATTTATGAAACGAAAATATCTGTATGCGAGATATGCCTATGACTTTGACTACCGGTGGGACCACTATTGCTATGATTGTGATCATGCTCGGTATCAAAGTTTGAATTAGAGGAATCAACACCACTAGCAAATACAATATTATAGCAATTATCAACCTCTTCTCTACTCGGCTCTCCATTAGTTCCACCAGTATGACCGGTCTTCTTAATACATTTAAAAAATTGGTTAATATGATGGTCTAATTCTCCGTTTCCGGAATTTAATGCTATTAAAGGCACTGCGCCTCCGTGGCCTTCTGAGCTCCCTATTACTTCGCTTTTCGCATTCGCTATAAAGTACGCGGCATATGGGGTAAGCACGTATGCATTTGTCCATCCAGCTATAATTAACACCATTGATATTAGTATCGATACAAAGACAAAAGCGACTGAACGGCGCAGTGTATATCCATAATTACAAGTAATATTACTCATCGTCTAATACGCAGTTCTTTAAATAATATTTAAGGTTAAGTTGAAAAACGTTAGTAAAATGGAGAGATAATAATATTCAAGACACATTCAATATAATATTATTTATTACAATATTAAATATATACTTATTAATTATTTTTATGTATTATTAGTCAGTATGTACATTAGCTAATTATGATACAACAATTAGATCCGTATTTCATATATGATAATATGTCCACGCTCTTTCGGTGCATGTATTATTTTATTAGAGCAAAACAAAATCACAGTACTTGCAATCGGTCTTTTACTGATCACATCCCTTATAGTAGCTTCCAGCTTTAGCTATCCGGCATTTGCATTGACGAGATATTTTAATTGCGTTATAAGAGAAGTAAATAAAAATGGAAAATTTTCCATTGTTGACGCTAATATTTGTTATGACAAAGAATTCCCTCACAGCGGAAGTAATAGCAATCGATAAGAGATAATAACTAGAAAGTTACTTGTTATATTCGCCACCACAGTTTCCTTCTCATTTTTGTATATATTTATCCACTTGAACGTTTTAGACTTGTTATTCCATATAATCATCAACCATGAAGAAATAAATTTTGATTTGAATCTACTATATTGGTTCTGGTAATTTAAGGTGTAATTCAAAGCATTGATAACAAAAGTAAATGATGGGTAACATAGCTCAATTTATTTCAACTTGAATATCAACGTTCAAGATAGATAATAGCATCCTGACAAAAACCAGTGACTGCTGAGTTTCCGACGATCGATGATATTCTTAACTGCCTATCAAGTACCTAGTAGGAGGTATACTATTACATAGGGCAATTGTTAACAAGATTATAGATGACTACTAAAAATGTGCCATTAGATTAGAATGGGATAATAGGTAGATCATCACAATCAAATTATGAGAAGGGGTAATCCATAATGATAAATGCAAACCAGATCTATGAGGAAGATTGTCTCACTTTTATGGAGAAGCTGGGCAGTCAGAACAAATTTGTAGACGTTACTGTCACTTCTCCTCCGTATAATATAAACAAAGAATATAGAACATATGATGATAATAAGAAAAAATATTGCTTCGCTTGTTTAGAAGAAGTGGGGAAAGAAATTAAATCTGTACTTAAAAACGATGGATCTTTTTTTCTGAACATATCTGGCCGACCCTCTGACCCAGCGTTACCTTTTGACTTGGCCGTAAGGCTCACCAAAAATGTAGACTTTAATTTACAAAACACGATTCACAGGATAAAATCAGTGTCGGTCGATCCAGAAGATATTGGTAGGAATATGGATTTCATAATAGCGATAATATATCCATTGGTCATTTTATGCCAATTGTTAGCGACAGGTACCTAAGTGATCTTCATGAATACATCTTTCACTTTACTAAGAATGGAAATGTAAAATTAGAAAAATTAAAAATTGGTGTAACCTACCAAGATAAAACAGATATTGGTAAATGGAAGACTGCGACTAGAGATAGACGAGACAGATGCAACGTATGGTTCATACCTTATCCAACAGTTCAGGAAGCTAGACCACATCCGGCAGTCTTTCCAGTTAAGCTACCTGAACGCTGCATACAATTACACGGGATCAAGAAGAATTTTCTTGTTTACGATCCCTTCATAGGAATAGGTACTACAGCTTTGGCTTGCATTCATCTTAAGGTAAACTATATTGGTACTGAAATTGACTCACAGTATATCGGAGTAGCAGAACAACGAATTTCTGGTTATCTGCAAACGAATTTTTCAAAATGACGCTAAATTAACATGAGGAATACAAGATTGCTACAAAGGGTATTAAAATTGCAGCAAATGTAAAATCAATCAACAATATAATAAGAAGTCAATTCTAAGTCGTTTCTAAAACTCAAAAGTATTATATTACAAAATTTATGGTCACAAATTTTGCTAAAAAAATTTTTTAAAGCGGGATCTTCATACAAGCCAAGGATCCGGGATCAAAAGAGCTGAGGACAAAATGCATATCTAATTAGTGGACTTGCAAGGACTGGCAATGAAGCCAAGACATCTAAACTAATACGCTATGTATTAGCAGTTAGCAGCTATTCTTAAGGCTATTCAATCTCGCTTATGCACAACCAAAAAAAGAACTACATATCATCACAATTGTACTTCAGATTTTTACTATTTGAGCGGTAAAGACTTGTTCTAAATTATAAATGACATGGGTAGAATAATTAGCGCTAGATTACTTAGCCTTATATTCCGTGATGTGACATAGGGATTTTAATATATGACTGTTGTCAATAATCTTTGTATGGACGTTCATGGTCACCATAGCGTTATTCATGCCGTTGGGCTCATATATGAATTGCAATACTAATTGATCTAATATGTGTAAATTATTATTATTGTTAATGAACGTCAACGGTTGTATGTCCAGCCTTTCTTGATCTTTAGGTTTCGACTTAGCGATAGAGTAGATTGTTACCTATGCGAAAAACATCACTCAGTGCTGTCAGGTGATGAATCATATCTACAGTTAATTATGAAATAATTATGATTGAAAATATGTTACCTTTCCGCATGCTGAATTTTGTGTTAATGATCCAAAGCTGTTTTGCCTGTAGGCTGAGAACCAACTTATTAGCCACTGTGGCATTAACAGACTAGGCTTGATTCACCTTTCTTCTAAATTGTTGTTGGAAAATATTCAGTGGTCATATACTAGGATCAGTCAACTGTACAAAAATTGCGCATTGTAGTTTTAGTATCATAGCATATTAAATATTATATTAAAAGAACAATTGGTCAAAGATGAAGGGGTTAATTCTACTTTTACTAACTTTAATAGCAATCCTAATTGTCTCTCTGGAGCAACCTAATTTTGGCAATGTCTATTCACAGAAAACAAACAAGACAATTTCAAGCAATGGTCTACTGGACCTTTTTGGCAACGGCTTGAATAGTCTGAATAATGAGTTAGTATATTCCATCACTCTAGATGGCAATCAAATATTTCCTAATAGCACTCTTAAAGATAAAATAATAAATGAACATCAACAGTCTACTTATAATATTTCTAGGTTGAAATACAATCTTCTCGGCTATCAAATTGCAGCGCATGATATAAAAATTCGAGTTAATCCTTCAACAATTGACTCAACAAGAACGAGAGTTGACATACCGTTAATGTTGGCAAAAAATGTGACCGTGACTGATGGCATCAATCAAAATTATGATAAAGTTAACTTGGGATCAATATGGGGTATATATGATAAGTCAAATAACAAAATGGTAGTCCATATTCCTGTTGGATTAGCGCTAAAATATTTGCATTTATAGTAACATTGAAATAAAAAGCGCAGTCATACTGATCTGGTATTGATGAATATGGTGTCTGTGATTCCTCTCGCTCTCGGACTCATGAATATTTGCCTTCCCAAGTCTAGGTTAGAGTTGAATGCTCCGTTTGCAAAGAATTGAAAGTCATAGTTTATTCATATCTTCATTCATAAATGTCGTCCTGTTCTAATTTACAGATAGCATTACATGATTAAAAATTTTCGCATGATCCGGACAGTATTATACGACGATTTGTCGTTAGTACATACGCCACTATATATTTGACATGGATTTGCTAACAAAAAAACTGATCAAGTTGAGAGGGGTTATTAATTGAATTCACTCTAGAATCAAATAGTAACGACTCTATTCGCTCTCATCATGTGTAATGTAACATAAAATGTGATTACGAATCTGTTAACCCGTGCTAATAAACGAATCAGGGATTTTTAGGCTCTAATAAGTAGTCCTAATGCAAAAATAGAAGTATTTTATTAATTGTTCAGTTGAATGTCTGGTCAGATTAATGATTCATTTGTTCTCTTACCAGTTATAAGTAATATACTCGGGTAGGAAGTACACATTAAGTAACGTATGTCAATCAAGGCTCAAAGATAAATATATGAATACCACTTCTCTGAATCTGAGAAATAAAACACAATCTATATAAAATATAAAGCAATTAAAGTGTATTATTAACTTGTCTTCATATTTTGGACTTAGCCGTTATCTTCAAATAAGATTTAGATATTGTTCTGATCAATTATTTATTCGTTTATACATCTTCCTTACAGACTAGCCCGATGAAGGTTATGACCTACAATTTAGGTAGAATATGATTGGAAATACAGACTGAAAATTACGCATAGCGGTTCATAACATGTGCACACTGTTTTAGACTATAGGTTTGAATCTATAGAAGATATGGTTTGTATCGACATTATCAAATTTTTTGTAGCAGGGAATAAAATATGTCCTAGTTTAGATATCCAAGAGGCAAGACACATATTATGTTAGAGTATCGAAATTTTCTACATATGACACTTAATGACTATGCTGACTCATTTACATCACAAAAAAGACCGAATAATAATGTTTGATATCGGATGGAGTTAGAAAATGGATATTTCAGAGTCAACGAATTTTGATGCATTTTGAAATAATTAATAGAGTCAGCTAGCATGATAAAATCCTAACGAGGGAATCATACTATAATAAGGGCAATTTGATTGATACTCTTGAATTGGTTGGACAGAGACAAGCCATTGGGATACTAGGGATGGTCTTTGCAATATTAGGGGGTGTCGCATGGTTCCTTCGACAAAATATAGTAGCTGTAATGTTATGGGGAGTAGCTGGTTTAATATTACTCAAATTAAATAAGCGAACTAAGCCGAGGAGGGGGTAATAATATTAAGTGAATTGCTACATTGGAAGTATCCAGTAAACCAAGCTTATCCAATTACTCTAATTAATGATTCACGTTTTTAGTACCAAGGTTCTTTCAGACTTGCTCTCGAATTACTAAAATTTGGGAAAACGACATTAACAATTTCTTATTTATCTTGAAGAAGCATAAAATGCCGTTTCAAATTCTTCACACGAGATAGTATGAAATAAATTGGTGTTTAAAACATTTTGGCCATTCTGTGGACTATTTAATCCAACAGATTGCTGCGCGTTCCTTCTTATTTATTGTATATTTGAACAGTATTCTGTATCTGACCGCAATGATTAGGCCACATGTACTAAGTCTCATTATTGAGTTTAGTATGTTAAAATAATAATCATGCAACACCAGAATATTAAATGATTTTGAGGATAGATTGTATAATTTTCACATGATCCGCCTGTATTTCTGTAGTAACTAAAAGCAAGTGATCATGTTTCAGTGGTATTGTTATGCGTTTGATCTTCTCGTATTCTGTCATTGAATATTTACCATAACCTATTTTTGGAGATAGGGTATTACGCAAGCCCCATCTAGCCAATGCTTGTAGGTTTGATCTTTTAGTTTCATCTGCTGAGAGTAGATTCTGTATGCCATCAGCGTGACCCCCGTGTTTTATCTCTCCGGTATGATCGCAAATTCCAGCAAAACGGATCTGCGGATCAATGTCAAGTATACTTTTACATAGCGTGTCAAAATCCATATTTCTATTGTGTAACTATAATATGATTCTAATAAGTATTCTTACTTTCGAATACAACACATAAACCCCGTGGAAAATCGATAATCCATAGGTCGTATTCGGACTTAAAACCAGGTACAACTACACGATATTAGACATTAGGTAGTAAATATGAGTCAATCATATTCCTGGATTTACAAATAAATATCATTTTAGTCCCACATAGACTACACTTCTGTTGTAGGCATAAATATCATCATACTATCTGACTAATCAGCCTATATATTCGACGATGCTTCCGAGTGATAATCCCTAGTTATATATTTTTAGTTAATCTAGACATAATATGCACTCTAAACAGTCTTTTTACAATAGACATTATGAGTACATCGTTGTTTCATTGATTATACAGAACCTGGAATAACCCACGTTTCATCTGCTTTCTATACATAGCATGCGTCCCCATATTGGTACATATTCGTATCGAGCTGGGATTATAATGAATGCATGCAAGTGCTCTCTTGCTAAAAGAGACTATCTTCACTATCATATCCCCTCAGCAGCTGTACCTTCGAACGGTGGAAGGATATTTTGGTGTACTTATTATAATTGGTTTGTAATCTATGTTG
>JBQCDO010000114.1:0-5452 GCA_051961195.1 Nitrososphaeraceae archaeon
TCAAGATCTGAACAGACACGTCTGGAGAAAGGGCAAGACGAATCCGCCGAGAAAGATTCGAGTAAAGATGGTAAAGGACGAGAACGATACACTGGTAGTATCTCTATTTGAAGAGACAAAGGCAGAAACAAATCCGAAACCTTCCGAGACTGTGCCAGCTGAACAGACGAACCAGGCATAAGAATTATTGGAATGGAGAGATAGCTCCAATAAAAGAATCCGTAAATGAATCGCAAGTACTGAATCATGTACAGCCATACAAGTTGACTTTTAATCAGTCTGCAGATACTTGCTTTCATGATTTAACGGTAATCAACAATAGAATCTTATACTTGACGATAATATAGCCAACTTATCGAAATGCTAGAGCCTCTCGATCGAAAGCTGAATATCGCGATATTGGTGACAATCTGTACCATTGCTTTCATCGTAGTAGTTTCTGCTTCGCTTACTCAGGCGATGGCACAGATGAATCATATCCAAAATAATAATACAACTGCTAATAAGCGTACTATGGTCTTCGAGCCTTACGAGAATCCGTCTTTGGGGATTAAGCTCCAACATCCAAAGGATTGGCCCGTATCAACTCAAAAATTAGGCCAGACCACAGTTATCAGACTAAACTCGACTAGACAAAGTGATATGGAAACCATTCCACCCGTTATTCTCGTCTCGATAGAGGCTTTACCACAAAGTAGTAAAACATTGGATGATCTAACTCGCTCCAACATGGCTGATGCCGCAAAACTTAACAATTTTCATCTGATTGAATCAAATACTACTCAACTCGGTGATCATGTAGCAAAAAAAATACTATACTCATATAGTAGTGACGATCCATCATTGACTTTCCCTCTTAAATCTATGGATATTTGGACAGTAAGTAATGGGAAGAAATATATATTTTCATATATCGCTGCCCAACACGAGTTTGTAAAACAGTTACCTATAGTAAATAAAATTCTTGGATCAATCAAGATATACTGATTTTTAGATAGAACCTCATGATTTCTCAGTTTATTGCAGCAGACTACCACGCAATGCATTCGGAGAAACATCTTCTACTTTAACTTGAATTTCTGAACCGAGCTTATCCTTAGCCAACTCTTTTGATAGTCCACACTGGGCAAAAGGGACAAAAATCGGCTTATAAGCGAAATTCCTCCCGATTAATGCGTCCGTTGTTAATTCATCAACTAAAATGCTACCCCTCCAATTTTTCCAATTTAGATTTTGTTCATTCGATATTTTTTTGACCAATACATGAAGTTGTTCAGTCCTACTCTTTACTAGCTGCGAATCCAATCTATTCATTTTCCCAGCTCTGGTCCCAGGTCTGGAACTATATTTAGAAATGTTTACAACATCTGGTCGAACCTCTGAAATTAATGAAAGTGTATCTTGGAATTCATCTTCGGATTCAGACGGGAATCCTGCTATAATATCTGTGGCGATTGTTAATCTAGGTATCTCATATCTGAACATCTTTACAAGTCTTTTAAATATGTCAACAGTGTGACCACGTTTCATCATTTTTAGTACTCTGTCATTTCCGCTTTGGACAGGAATATGAATGAACTTGAAAATTTTTTTATTCTGTTTAAAAATCTTGATTAATTTCTCTTCCATACTTGGGATATACATCGGATTCATCATTCCAACTCTTATCATAAAGTTGGCATCAATGCTGACGGCCGAATCTAATAAATCGACCAGATCTAGACCTATGTCTTTACCGTAGCATCCATTGTCGGTAGAAGACAGCCATATTTCCTTATATCCATCGGATATATCTCGGCTTATCTGTCTAATTATATCGCCAATACGATAGCTCTTTAGCCAGCCTCTAGCAATTTTAGTTTGACAAAAGCTACATTCACTGAGACATCCGTTCGCTATTTCTACTATTGAAATAATGCTATTGGATCGAGCTCTTGGCAGATTCAGTTTAGGTAATACCGAATCCTCAAGTGCCAAGACTTTTTTGTTATTAAATGCCGATCTAACAACATGGACTGTGCTATCGATAGAATTAGGACCTATCAAAGAGATCTTAGAATTCACAGATTCAACTTTGCTACTGTCTGCCTTTGCAAGACAACCTGCAACAACAACTGGTCTGCCTGCCTTTGTAATCTCTTTAATTCGATGAATCATCTTATGTTCTGTTGAATCCTTAACCGAGCACGTTACTATGATACTGGCATCTGCTTCAGTTTGGTTTTTTGCCAATTCAAACCCATCAGCAGTAAGTAATCCTCCAATAATTTCAGAATCAGCTATATTTGAAGGACAACCATAGGCCTCTATCCATACCTTTCTTTTTAAGCGAGAGTCGGCCATTGGTTGATTAGTTGCAGAGCTAGAATCAAAGCCATTAGGGATAGTTAAAGATCGAAAGCTTGGATTATTTTCTTTGATAGAGAATGGTCCACTTGTTGTTTTCTTTTGAGACAGCAACAAATACCCGAATGCTGAGTAGTACTATATCAACCGATCATATAATATTATATCCACTTTCACCCTAGGGAGGCTATAACTTAGCCTTGCTTCTAGGATTGGAATATTCAAGTTTACTTATCTAATAGGATTTCTTAACTTGTTTCGGACTAGATCAGAATTAGCAGCCCAATCTATCATTTCACAATCACACTTATCATATTTTCTGATAGAGCGACCACATTTTTCGCAAATTTTTATTCCGTAAAGGCTTTCTTCATCCACTTTAATCCTCATAAGAACGGACATCTGTACTTGATTCTCTTATCTAATATAAAAATTTTGTACTGCAAAGCGGGTTTAGGTGATCTATTACATATAATATATTTAATTATCGACATTTCGTACAATATTAGCACAAAATCCTATTTTTTTCATTTTGATTATTTTTAAATGTTTACAATTCCCTGACCAGTTCAAATTACTTGCTTGCAAGTATATTACCAGATGATAGAATGGTATGTGTAGATTCCAATAGCGCCTTGACATCACGCTCGCCATGGGCCTCGGAAAATGCCCCCATTTTCAAAGGAAGAAAAAATATTCCATGGGTTGACATCAATGCGAAATGGTATCGTCTCAACTTATTTCTATCAGACATGCTTACGTCGGTGGCGTCACGGATTCGATCTAACTTGTTATTCAGAAAATGGGTGCAGAAAATTGAGCCAACACCGGTAACGTCAGCTGGAACACTTGCCTCTGAAAAAATCTTGGCCAGACCTTTTCTGGTCTGATTGCCAAGTTTGTCTATCTTTGAATAGACTGAATCTCTATTTTTCATAAGGTAAGTGAGGCTGGCAATACCTGCAGTCATTGTCATTGGATTTGCTGAAAAAGTTCCGCCACCAATAGCGCAGCACGATTGTTTGGAGTTTCTCTTGACAGGATCTGCATGAGACATTATTTCTCTCTTACCACACAGAACTCCTATTGGCATTCCTCCACCAACTATTTTGCCCAAAGTAAACAGATCTGGATCCAATTTATAGTAGTCAATTGCGCCTCCCAGAGATAGCCTGAAGCCAGTTACAATCTCATCGAGTATGAACACGCTGGCATTTTTCCTAGCAAATTCTTGAAGACCAATTAAGTAACCTTCTTCGGGTGGTATGCAACCTGCACCTCCTAAGACAGGTTCGACAATTATTCCAGCAAGGTCATCTTTGATAGATTCAAGAACTTTTATAGATCGATCCAGATCATTAAATGGGATGGACTCTACGAACTGTTCCTCATCCTGAATCAAGCCTGGGCCTTCGTCGTATTCAAAAGGGTAATTTACTGTTTGAAGTAATGGAGTGTTAAAACCGTGCCAGCCGCCGATAATTTTAGCGACAACCCTCCTCCCGGTTTTCGCGCGAGCTAGACGAACAGCGTACATTGTTGCCTCGGACCCAGTACTGCTGAAACGTAAAAGCTCTGCTAGTGGCATGATTTTTTGAATTAAGCTGCCAAGCTCTACACTTGTATCATTGACAGTTCCGTACAGAGTGCCCTTCCTTACCTGCGCTGATAATGCATTAGTAATTGGCCTTGATGCGTGTCCAAGTATGAGGGCCCAATGACCCATCCAGTAGTCTGTATATATGTTCCCATCAATGTCGTACAACTTCTTGCCTTTAGATTTGTTAACAAAGAAAGGATATGGTTGAAAATAACGAATGTTGTGACTTATTCCACCAGGAAAAATATCCGTAGACTTAGCATAGAGGTGCCTTGACTTTATAGTATTACGTCTATATCTACATTTATATTTAGAGTCGTTCAATTGTCGCTGCCTGGGTATTATTTTCTTGTATCTTTATTTGTTTGTAAATGTAATCCATGAGGATAGTATGTTGTTACTCATAGAAGGATCGCTATAGGTATTAATCATCTTATTACATCATCCTACGAGTGCTAATTTCAATGCTCTATGTCTTTCATGTTAAATCAATGGCGCGGTGTACCGGCTCCCTCTCCTTGCGAAGATTTATATTCTAATTATGTTAGAAAACACTAAACGCAATGTAATAGGCGGCGTTGGTGATGATTTTGGTCTAAGAGCCATACTGTGATTCACTGACCTCCAGTTGCGCTTATAATATGGAGATCTGATTGAAAGAATTGGATCTGACGATCACACAACCCGCACAAAAACAAGTTATCCGGCCGTACTCTTTAAAATCATGAAATGGATCGACTCCGGTTGATCCTGCCGGACCCGACTGCTATCAGAGTGGGACTAAGCCATGCGAGTCAACGTAGTAATACGTGGCATACGGCTCAGTAACACGTAGTCAACATGCCCAGGGGACGTGGATAACCTCGGGAAACTGAGGATAAACCGCGATAGGCCATAATTCCTGGAATGGTTTATGACTGAAACCTATATGGCCCCTGGATTGGACTGCGGCCGATCAGGCTGTTGGTGAGGTAATGGCCCACCAAACCTGTAACCGGTACGGGCTCTGAGAGGAGAAGCCCGGAGATGGGCACTGAGACAAGGGCCCAGGCCCTATGGGGCGCAGCAGGCGCGAAACCTCTGCAATAGGCGAAAGCTTGACAGGGTTACTCTGAGTGATTTCCGCTAAGGGAATCTTTTGGCACCTCTAAAAATGGTGCAGAATAAGGGGTGGGCAAGTCTGGTGTCAGCCGCCGCGGTAATACCAGCACCCCGAGTGGTCGGGACGATTATTGGGCCTAAAGCATCCGTAGCCGGTCCTGCAAGTCTTCCGTTAAATCCAGCTGCTCAACAGATGGGCTGCGGAGGATACTACAGGGCTAGGAGGCGGGAGAGGCAAGCGGTACTTTATGGGTAGGGGTAAAATCCGCTGATCCATAGAAGACCACCAGTGGCGAAGGCGGCTTGCCAGAACGCGCTCGACGGTGAGGGATGAAAGCTGGGGGAGCAAACCGGATTAGATACCCGGGTAGTCCCAGCTGTAAACGATGCAGACTCGGTGATGGG
>JBQCDO010000115.1:0-23148 GCA_051961195.1 Nitrososphaeraceae archaeon
TGTGTTCTCACTAGCTGTCCCGCCAGGAGCTGAACCTGATCCAGTAGAATTTACCTTGGGAAGATCTTTGCGAAAAAGCGAATCCATCACTCCAGGTGTTGGAGCTACCTGAGCAAATAGATAAAAAGTAATCATACCAGTAATAGCTCCTAATACTATAAGTGCAAAAAATGCTACTACACCAACAGAACGCATCCCCATATGGATCACCACTCCCATATTAAATTCTTAACTGAATTCTAATAATCGGATTTTAATAGTGAAATACTCGGTTAACTAAATCGTCAGGCCAGCAATTGGGTACGAGTATTATAAAGTACGCTTATGAAGTACGCAGATACGAAACTCATATCCGCATCTTTCTTTAGACTTGACAAGTTTTCAAATCTCCTGAAGATGCTTGCTATTGCACTTAAAATCGGTAGTTGCGAGGGATCTAAACCGTTATGTCCTGTCTAATTTTTTCAATGATGTAAAGGCATGTTGTATACCCAATACAGGCAGATCATCTAGCCACATACTCTCAATCATCCTTGTCGCATTCCAAATGAACATCAACTCAATTGAGGACAAGCTGACCCTTCAATTAAGTTAATTGCCGTCTAAATGAATAAAATATCACCTGCTTTGGTTATATTTAATTCTATAAAGGCTATATAGTCACATATATAAGATGGTATCGGAAATTGGACGTGTATGAGCAGAGACGTTGAGACAGAGCAGGCAGCAATGGATCAGAAAATGAATGAATTAGTACAGCAATCTAGAGTTCTCGAAGCCTATATGAATGACATCGTTGCCCGTGAGGCTACTATTACAAGACTGATCCAAGAAGCTCGTTTGGCTTCTGGCGCTCTTCATAGCATGCTCGAAGAAAACGACCTTGAGTCATTAACACCTATTGGTATTGGCGTTTACATGAAGGCCATAATTCCCCCTGTAAAAAGACTGTTAGTAAATATTGGCGCGGGGGTGATAATCGAAAAAAATAGGGATGATACCATTAATTACGTAGAGAGTAAATTAAACGAATTTGAAGTAGGGTTGAGACAGCTTAACAAGCAGAGACAGCAAGTTACATTAAATATGGAACAGATCCAATCACAAATCAATCAAATGCTTCGCCAAGCAACTAACGTCCAATCAACAAAAAAACAACATATTGCCAATAATGGCACATACAAGCAATAAGGTAGATACGTGATGTTTGAACAACTCAAGAGGGCATTCTCATCCGTTACAAGTAGCATTTCGCAAAAGGAGATCACTTCAAAGGATTTGGACAAGTCTTTATCTAATATCCAACTTGAGTTGCTCGAATGTGATATTGCTCAAGAAGCCTTAGATGATATTTTCGCCAAGCTCAAAGATGAATTAGTAGGATACAAACTCGAAAAGGATCAGAGTTCAGAAGATTTGATCGGTTCAAGACTAAAAAATAGTCTTGCTCAAATGTTCGCCAGCTGTGAAAGTATAGATCTTTTACAAAAAATTCGAAGTAAAATCCAGTCTAAATCTGGCCCATTTGTAATTGTCTTCGTAGGGATAAACGGCAGTGGTAAAACTACGACAGTCGCGAAGATTGGGAACCTATTACGCATTAATGGCTTATCTGCTGTTATGGCTGCTGCTGATACGCATCGATCTGGGGCTATTGAACAGCTTTGCGCACACGGAGAAAAATTGTCATTGAAAGTTATTGCCCAGCGATATGGTGCCGATCCTTCAGCAGTTGGAAGGGATGCTGTGGAATACGCTAAAAAACACTTTATTGATGTAGTTCTAGTTGATACTGCAGGAAGGATGCAAACATCTAAAAATCTAATGGATGAAATCAATAAAGTTGTCAGGGTAGTGAAACCAGATATCAAATTATTTGTAGGGGACTCATTAGCTGGCAATGACACCATAAATCAGGCACGAGAGTTTTATCACTATACAAACTTTGATGGTGCCATTTTGACTAAAGCTGACGCCGATTCGAAGGGTGGCTCGGCAATTTCAATTGTCCATATTACTTCAAAACCGATTCTATATTTTGGTATCGGACAAGGATATGGAGATATTTTGCCATTCCGGTATGACAGATTCTTGAGGTCCATTTTTGGTGGTTATCCGCTAATCGATGAACAATCTCGCAATAGTGAGATATTGGATCTAAGGCCAGAGGAATCTACGGTTGACCAAAATAACGATAAGCGAGAGATGCAGGCCCATCAAGTACTGATGGCTGAAGATTTATCTAGATCTCAGAATGCACATGCGAACGATAAAAAGGAAGAATTACCCTCATCATTGCCAACAGAAATCAAGAAACAGGCACAGATCACCGAACACTCTTCTGATCAAGATTCATTTGTTACTAAACCTGAAGTCTTAATGGACGATCACAAAACTGCATCAGGAAAGCTCGATAATGATATTCCAGATAGATCGGATTCTGATTCAATTTCGATGAAAAGCGACCCTGATATTCCCCTAACTGAAAAGAAAAAAGGGATTTTCGGCAGTCTCTTCTCCCGAAAGAAAAAAGCCAAGAAAGGAAGTGATGAAATGGAGAATAAAACGAATGGAAGTGAAAAGCGAGCAATTGATGTGTCCTCAGGGAAGGATTTGAATGAGAATAAGGAAAAAGTAGAAAGTGAAGCAAAGAAAGACCGAGATCCTATATATCTATCGGATGAGGACATTGAGGATCTCATTAAATAGTAAGGATATCCTTAGTTTAAGAGACCTTAGCCCGGCTGAAATACATTCTGTATTGAAATTAGCTGCATCCTTCAAGAAGGATTGGCAGGCTAGAAAACCTCGTCGCTTATTACCAGGATGTATCTTGGGGATGATCTTCGAGAAACCATCTACTAGAACAAGACTTAGTTTTGAAACAGCGATGTACCAACTTGGTGGAAGTCCTATTTACATGGGTATCAACGATACTCAGCTATCCAGAGGAGAATCTATAGAAGATACAGCGCGAACGTTAGGCTTATATGTTGACTGCATTGTTGCGAGAATTTATAACCATCATAATTTAGAAAAACTTGCTTCTTTCACTTCAGTGCCTGTTATAAACGGACTTTCAAATTCATTTCATCCTTGTCAAATACTTGCAGATTTATTAACTATTTATGAACATAAAAAGAAATTAAGAGGATTAAAACTTGCGTGGATAGGAGACGGTAACAATGTCTGTAACGATATGTTGTTGGGATGTTCAAAAACAGGGATAAATATGGTAGTAGCCTGTCCAAAAGGCTATGAACCATTGAGATACGTAACAGAATTAGCGAAAGAAGAGGGAACACGAACGAATGCAGAAATTACTATTACCGATGATCCAAAATTAGCAGCCAAATTTGCAGACGTTATTGTGACAGATACATTCGTCTCTATGGGTAAAGATGATGAAAAGAGGACTCGAAATTCTGCATTCTTTCCAAAGTATCAAGTCAATTCTAATCTGATTACCTTGACAAAAAAAGATTCAATTTTTATGCACTGTCTTCCTGCAAACCGAGGTAAAGAAGTAACCTCTGAAATTATTGATGGAGATGCATCTGTTGTGTGGGAAGAGGCAGAAAACAGGTTACACGTTCAACAGGCACTATTGTATTTGTTATTAAAGAACTGATCGCTTGCTTCTTATAGGTACCCTGTTAGGTTTGAAGATATATGAATGAATAAAATTGCTGCTGGAAAGCAAAAGTAAGTGTCCTATTTCCAGATTTCTCCATTTGAAGCTTGTGAATATTATGATTATCATAGCATACTATTAAAGCAATGGTTTAATACCTCTAAAACTGTATCGTAGATCTAGTTTGGAGCAAAAGATGTCTTCAGTAGAACAAATAATTGATGCTCTTACTTCTCTCGAAACTGATTTGGATAACCTTAATTCAAGAGTCAATGATATGAAAAAGCGAATTATAGCTTATTCTATCTCAGAGATAGAGAAGCAAAAGCAGAAGGTTATAGCTATTGCAAACGAAGATGCCAAAGCAATTATTGATACAGCAAGAAAGGAAGCTGAAAATGAATCTGCTGTGATTATGGCCGAGACAGAAAAGATAACCACGACTACAAAGAGAAATATAGCTAACTCTTTGCCTCATGCGGTAGACTTTGTCGTAAAGACGATTTCAGGTCAGACCGATCTGACTAATACCAGCAGAAATCGAAGTACATCCTGAATCAAATAAATATTAAGTGTACTATTGCTTGCGCCATTAATTGGCGAATGGATTTATAAAACCATCTGGGTGCCTTTTACAGTGGATGTTTCTAGGTAGGTATGACATATTTATGATATATTTATGATTTAATGAATATAATAAGGATTCAAAAAGTTTAATAATAATTTGATTTGTTTTTTAATTTAGATGAAGCGCCCCTAGATAGATTCGAGCCCAGAAATATGATTGCTGTTGCCACTGTTTATGGTCGTTCTTATTATAATATTGTTAATGCGTTGAAATTGATGGATCTAACCTACGAGTCATTATCACCGGAGCAGGCTGATTCATCAGATACTGGACTTGTAATTACCACGAAAGACGAGTCTGGAATAATACATGGAAAAAATGTTCTTTTAGACACCGAGTTGGATGAGGTCCCTATTCTTTCAAAAGCTAAAATACTTAGAGCAATTATGCGGTATTCCAAGGATGAAAGCCTAATTATAGGAGTTGATCCGGGATACAGGATAGGAATATCTGTTATTTATTTTCATAACGAAATTGAAAGCTTTGTAGAGCATTCGCCACAGTCTGCCATTGAAATTATTTCAGTGATCCTATCTGGAATTATATCGCAAAGAAAATTAGTAAAGATCGGAGACGGTAATATTAGTATGTGTAATGATATTGCAAAGGCTCTAAAAATGAAATTCAAAGATTCAGTAGTTATTGAAATAGTCGACGAGTATGGCACATCTCTTCGGCGTAGTGCCTATTCAAATAGACGCGGAATAAGAGACTGTTCATCTGCTAAGGCAATCGCATTTAGAACCGGCAAAGTACTTTGACCAGCACTCGTACTAGTGGTCTGATTCGTGACAATGACGACAGAGCATAATCCGCACATGGATCTCAACAGCTCGGCATTTTCATTCCTCTGAATTAGATTAGATTAATGTTAAAGTTGGATACTAAGCTGAATTCTTGTGAGCAGATAAAACTTTTGATCAGCAGAAAATAAGATATGAATATTATAAATTAAAGCCATCCCCAAACAATCTATTTTATATAAATTTAAATACTATGTTACGATCATTACAATAGGTAAACATTTTACCCTGAAAATTATAAATGACATGTAAGGATATATGCATACGTCACAAGGCTCAAAAACCTGTTGGTTCTGGTCGATATGCTATTGGACAAAAGCGATGCCAGATTTGTGAGATTTTTCTCAAATGGGATGGATTGTGGTGTCCGTGTTGTGGTTATAGACTAAGAACAAAACCACGAAATTTGAAGTACAAATCTAAACTTAGCCAGAAAAAAACTCAAACAGAGATGATGGGACCGATATTTATCCATACCAAGAAGAATGTATAATAGCGTGTATTGGATAAACGAATTATGTTACGAGTTGGATCTCGAGTTGAGAATTTTTTCTATTGTAATATCGCGTCTAGGTGTAATACCTAACAAATAGTTACATGTCGGCCGGAGAGATCTAGTATAAGCAATGAGAACTATACGTAATCAGGCATCGGATTCATATGATCTGCGTAGCTTTCTTGAAATCCTAGACAAGAATAGTAATCTAGTCAGAATACAGAGAGCAGTTAGTACAAAATTCGAGATCGCGGCTATAGTTAGTAAATTTGAGAGAAAAGAGGCAGTACTTTTTGAAAGGGTGAGTAGTGGTAAATTTAAGGTAGCAGGCAATGTTTTGGGAACAAGAAAGAGATTCTCGATGGCCTTAGGAACAAGCGATGAGATGTCCATCCATTCACGCATTGTAAAGGCAATTAATTCTCCGTGCGAACCCAATAAACTGCTAGGTTCCGCACCATATGACCAAAACACATCACGTAATTTGCTAACTCTCCCTATAGTCACTCATTTCGAAAAAGATGCAGGACCTTATATCACAGCGTCAATTGTCTCTGTAAAGGATCAGGAAACTGGCAACCAGAATTCCTCTACCCACAGACTGTTGAAACTAGATGATAAACACATGGTAATTAGGATGGTTGAAGGTAGACATTTGCACAAATGCTTTACATATGCAAAAGAACACGGTGAGGATTTGAAAATTGCAATTACGATTGGTATCCATCCTTCGATAAGCATTGCAGCAGCATATCAGGCTGCGTATGGAATTGACGAAATGTTAATCGCGAATTCCTTGCTCGATAATCAGCTGACCCTGAGCAAGTTGGACTATTCACAATTATTCGTTCCAACACATGCTGAAATTATTCTGGAAGGACGAATTCTAAATGATGTAACTCATGAGGAGTGGATGGTGGAGATGCTTAGAACATATGACTTCAAACGTCAACAACCTGTGTTTGAACTTGATAGAATAAGATTTAGAGATAACGCAATTTTTCATGATGTTTTGCCTGGTTTTGCGGAACACAGATTGTTAATGGGCTTGCCAGTGGAGGCAAAACTCCTGGAGGACGTTAGAAACTCACTACCTAATACAAAAGCCGTCTATTTGACCGAAGGTGGTAGCGGTTGGTTATCTGCAGTGATTCAGATCAAAAAAAGACTTGAAGGTGAAACAAGAAACGCTATAATTGCAGCGTTTGCCTCTCATCGCTCTCTAAAATTAGCCATCGTAGTGGATGAGGACATTGATCCAACAAACCCAGTTGCAGTCGAATACGCCATATCGACGAGGTGTCAGGCAGATAGAGATCTTGTCATCATTCCAAATGCCAAAGGGTCTAGTCTTGACCCGTCCAGCGATCAACATAATTTACTTACTACTAAACTAGGTATAGACGCGACCGCTACGCTTCTAAAAGCCAAAGACAGATTTGAGATTGCAAAAATTCCAGGAGAGACCACCATAAACCTCTCTGACTATGTTTCTGACGGATCAGGAATTGAAAGATTGAAAAAAGCCTCTAAAACAAAGAAATACCCTATAGACGAACCGATTAAACAATTAAAGCACAGGCGCCATGTCGATCGCTAGCCTCAGATTTATTTTATGATAATCATTTTACAGTTTTGCTTGTCCGAGTTCGATATTGCTTAAGAGGCCGAGAATTAAGGTTTAACGATTTATTACTGCCGTACTTGAAGCATAACAATATTACTAGAATTAAGGCATATCAAATTAGATCTATAATGAATCTAAAAGCAACTATCTAAAGCTACGGGATCAGTTCAAATACTACGTAGCAGTTGGAATTATATATGTGAGTGAATTAACTATTGGATTGTCCTGAAACAATAGGAACAGGTAAGAGTTAAAGAAGGGCAGAACATTAAGATATGTGTCAATAAAAAATCTAGATAATTAAATTCGCAACGCTCATGTGATTAGTTGGTGTTGAACACATTTCCTCACTATATAATTATCATCTTTTTTCATTGCTATTAGTAACGCATTATTAAATTTGTTTGGGTGGGAATTTGGCTATGCATCTGCGCATGGTGCAAATAGCTCTCATTTCAGTAGTTAGGTTATCAGTAGGAAAGATTTGATAGATATGGTCTAGTGCCAAAGTGTGTTTAGAGCAGAGATTTTGTATATTGTTTCAATAACTACAGCAAATGTTCGTTATTTCATCACAATCAGATTCCCTGAATAGTCTGGAAAGCGTAATTTCTATATATGTGGCACAACTGTTTCGGACTACCTAGACTTAGATAATTTCCTTGCAGGAACATATAAATGCAAATAGTATCGATAGGATCTTGATTTAGCTCATTGAACGACAGGTTTATTGATGGGAATCTTATTATTCTTTATGGCCTTACTAAATCTTCCTCAGTGCAAGAAGGATTGCCCGAATACATACTTAATAGAATAAAATTATGTCTCGATATACATGGAATTATAGTACGATCAAAACCAGACAAAAATAAGACCGTCGTCTATATTGTGGCGGATTTGAAATATGTTGAATATATCAAAAAGGAGCTAATAAAGCAGGGAATGGCGGAAGACAAAATGGTATTCGATACCACTTCGAAGAATGTACGACAAACGTGTGATAGCGTTATTAGATTTGTTAAGGACAGGGTCAATCCTCCAAAGATTTATTTTGTCGGATCTGCTTGGCAAAGAGAGTCTTTTGACTCGACTGTTTCAATAAAGCTTAAGGAATATGCGGTACAATTCGAAGCCGCACTAGATAGTAGATCGGTCGTAGAAATTGATACTGAAAATGCTGCGGATAGTCCGAAGAGGGGAATTCAATTTTACAAGAAGCAGGCAAAGAACAAAGCAGCAAATTTACTTCTAAACTTACTGTTCCAGAATAAAAGAGAAATTCCAAAGCGTTAAGATTTAATACCCACTTTATTACTGGAGAATAATAGAATGCGGTCATCGTCTAGTTTGGTTAGGACACTGGCCTTCCATGTGTTTGATTAACACGAGGTTAGCCCGTAACCCGGGACTTTGTCTTTACAATAATACAAAGCGGGAATTCAAATCCCGGTGGCCGCATTTATTGTTAAAAATTGAGATTATGAAATTGACAGGCCAAAGTATGATTACAATAGCTTAGATAGTAGCTTACTCTTCTAAATAATCTATTAGTCCAAACTAACACATATTGCCACCTTACATTTTTATGATCCCCATTTCAGCTCGTTGCAAACAGCCATGTATTCCGTTCACTTATTTAGTAGTATTGGGATACTGAGCAACCATTCATTAATTGTAGGATAGGCATAATAAGGTATAGCAGACAGAATTTCCGAAAATCTCCCCTTCAATATATCGGGAATAAACGTTGATATTGTATATAGAAGCCGATAATTTACATACAGCAACAAAACACTCATGTGTGAGCAATGATGGAAGTCGCTACGCTAAGACTTGGCCATAGGCTAGTTCGTGATGATCGTGTAACCACACATTCCGCTTTAGTGGCGAGAGCGTTTGGGTGTAGTAAGCTCTACATGTCGGATGTGGATAAATCTATAATACATACAGTCGAAAGGGTGGCAACTAACTGGGGACAGTCTGAATTTCTAATTGAAATATATGACAATTGGAAGGATGTAATTAAAACGTGGAAAAAGGATGGCGGAAAGGTGGTTCACTTGACCATGTATGGAATTAATGTAGACGATATGATCGAGACTATTAGAGTTGAAACTAAACTTCTCGTGGTCATTGGCGCAAAGAAGGTACCAAGGGAATTGTTTGATATGGCAGATATGAATATAGCCATAGGAAATCAACCACATTCAGAAATCGCTGCACTAGCAGTATTTTTGGATAGGATTTTTAATGGAAATGAACTAAAAAAGCAGTTTGGTCCATCAAGCTATAAAATTATCCCCAAGTTGAAGGGCAAAACTGTGGAACGTCGATCAGGTGACAATCGGTTAAATATTTAGGCATTTATGCATTTTAGATGATAGCATAGGCTTAATGACAGATTTTATTGATTCAATAGGTTATTGGAGGCATTATGGAGTACTCCGCCAAGACATTCTAATCCTGTAGAGAAAGCCTTTAAGTATTGTAATTGACCAACAGGATTGGTACACAGGGGATGGCGGGAATTACTGAGGTTAATAACTCTAAAGAGAACACGATTCTACTTATAAAAAAGAGAGATGGCAGAGTGGTCAGTTTCGGGCAATCTAAGATATCGAATGCAATTTACAAAGCCTTGGTTGCAACAGGTAGGGCTGATTATGCGGTGTCTGATAGATTGGCAGATGAAGTAGTACAGAAAATGATTCAACATGGATATCGTTCTAGCGAAATAACTGCAATTCCGAGCGTGGAAGATGTTCAAGATATGGTGGAATCCATACTGATTGAAGAAGGTTTCTCAGAGACAGCCAAGGCATACATATTATATCGACACGAGCGACGAAAGATTCGCGACGAAAAGATGAAGATTCTAAATAAGAGAGATCTTGATGATGTGGATAAAGTATTCGATGTGAATTCACTTAGGGTCTTGGCAGCAAGATATCTATTAAGAGATAACTCTGGCAAAATAATAGAAGGACCCAAACAGATGTTCGAACGAGTTGCGATTCTTGTAGCAATTCCGGATATTTTGCATGATTCTGTACTCTTTGACTTGAACGGAAGGCATGCGCAGAATATCAATGAGGCCACTCTTTATTATTCTAAGACGGAAGATTTTCATCTAAAGCTAAAAATTGGGGAATATCTGCTGAACAAATATCACTTTGAATCACTAATTCGAGTTTATATTGATCTCGCAGAACAAGGCCATATGAAGCTCAGCTTTAGACAGTTACTTAAATTAGTTGCTGAAGGGAAACTGTCTGCATATGAACAAAAAATTAGAGAATATTACGATCTAATGATATCCAGAGATTTTCTTCCAAATACTCCTACGTTGATGAATGCAGGAACGAGGTTGGGACAGCTATCTGCTTGTTTTGTTTTAGAGATGCCAGACGATATGTACGGCATTATGAAATCATCCACCGACGCGGCCATGATCTTTAAATCTGGTGGAGGTGTGGGAATCAATTATTCAGATTTACGTCCGGAAGGCGATATCGTTGCATCCACATCCGGAGTCGCATCCGGACCCACTTCATTCATGAGGATCATAGATACTGTTACTGACGTTGTAAAACAAGGAGGAAAAAGACGGGGAGCAAATATGGGCATATTGGAAGCCTGGCATCCTGACATTGAAAAGTTTGTGACTGCAAAAACCAAACCAGGCATATTCGAGAACTTTAATGTTAGTGTAGGAATGTTAGAAGATTTCTGGAACTCACTAGTGAATAAGAATACTTCCAAATATGCATTGCGGAATCCTCGAACTGCAGAAGTTATAAAACATATAGATCCTCATCAATTGATGGATTTAATTGCCTTTAGTGCATGGAAGAGTGCTGAGCCAGGAGTGATTTTCTTTGATAATATAAATAGATTTAATCCTTGCATGAAGGCTAAAGGTGGTCCTTTGCGGGCGACCAATCCATGTGGGGAACAATCATTATATCCCTACGAATCATGTAATCTAGGTTCAATCAATCTCGCAAACTTTGTAAAGCGAAAAGCGGACGGAATGTATGAATTTGACTGGCAAAGATATGAGCAAGCTGTTAGATTGTCAACTAGATTCTTAGACAACATTATTGATACGAATAAATATCCAGTTCAAGAAATTGAGGATAATACTAAGCTCACAAGAAGGATCGGTCTTGGAATAATGGGCATTGCTGATCTTTTATTCCTACTTGGAATACCATACAATTCAAAAGATGGCTACGAACATATGAACAAACTAGCAGAAGCTATTTCTTATTATAGCATGGAAGAGAGTGTAGCTATAGCAAAATCAAGAGGCTCATTTCCACTCTTTAGTGAAACCGACTATGTCGATGGCAAAATACCCATTGCAGGATACTACGACATACCTAGAGAATTACATTCATATGATTGGAACTCGTTAATCACGAAAATTCAAAAACATGGGATAAGGAATTCTTGGACAACAACGATTGCCCCCACAGGAACACTATCAATGATTGCTGATACTTCAAATGGTATAGAACCTATTTTTGCGGTCGTCTTCGAGAAACGTGTGACGGTTGGAAGGTTCTTTTATACTAATCGAATCTTCCAAAATGTATTAAAACTGAACAGGTTATATGATGACGATATTCTTACCAGGATAGCTAATAACTATGGATCGGTCAGTGGTCTTGATGACATACCAGAGTCGATGCAGAATATCTTTGTAACTGCAATTGATATACATTGGACAGATCACCTGATGGCACAAGCAATATGGCAAAAGTGGATTTCTAATGCTATCGCAAAGACCATTAATATGCCTGGTGACGTGACTGTTGATGACGTAAAACGGGCGTATCTTTTATCCCATGAGCTAGGCCTGAAAGGTGTTACTGTGTATCGTGACGGGTCTAGACATGAACAAGTATTACATATCACAGGAGATAATAAACTTGAAAAGAGAGGAGTCACAAAACCAAGTACATTCGTAAGAGACTACGTCGCAACCAACATTACCGTCCCCTATGTCAAACAACAACTGGAAACGGTGTTTCAAGAATCGACGATTCAGGAAGCTACCGACACATATGGAAACTCGGAAATAGGCCATACAACGTCTCATGAACCAGAGCCGGCATCTCATCTATTCGAAATGCCTCCAGGAGAAACCTGCCCTTGTTGCAATTCAAGACTAATAATCACAGAAGGCTGTAGTATGTGTATTGATTGTGGGTTTAGCAACTGCGCGTCAGGATAAAAAAGTAAAATACAAAGCACGATTGACAAATATGTTGGTTCTTAATCCAAAATTAAAGGCATTCGCAGAATTTATTCGGTAAGGAAAATTCAATAGAATTCTATCTTATATGAACCCAATATCTTGAAAAAGTTGGTTTTCTTTTCAATCAAGCCTAGTGCCTCGCGAATGGATCCATTGCTTGAGTGGCCCTCAATATCCACATAAAAATTGTATTCCCAAGGCATTTCCTTAGTCGGACGGGATTCGATTCTTGTAAGGTTGATGTTCCTCTTTGCAAATTCAGCCAGAATACTAAATAATGCTCCAGGTAGATGATTTATAGAAAAGATAATAGATGTAGCATCATGGCCTGTAGGCTGCGTACTAATCTGTTTTTTTGATAATACAAAAAATCTTGTATAATTGCTTTTCTCATCTTCAATGCCATGATCGATGATTTTCATATCGTATAATTTGGCTGCCCTTTCACTAGCTATTGCTCCTGCATCCATAATTCTATTATCCTTGATTAGCCTCACAGCGCCAGCCGTGTCATAAGTTGGGATTGACTCCAACCTCCTTTGTTGAATATATCTTCTACATTGAGCTAATGCTTGAGGATGTGAATATACAGATTTGATAGCTAAATCTGAATTCTGATTAATAATAAGACAGTGGGATATGCGCTGGTGTATTTCGCCATATACTCCTAAATTTGATCTCAGAAGTAAGTCGTACGCTTCATTGACACTTCCTTCTATGGAATTTTCAATAGGAATTATTGCGAAATCCACCTCACCGGATTCGAGATCCCTAAATATATCATGAAAAGTTTTCATGGGTATTATCTCTTCATCCGGGAAATACTTCATTGTTACGATTTCGCTATATGCACCGCTCTCTCCTTGAAACGCAACTTTTTGTTTCATTATTCTATTTGGCGCTTATTTTGTAAATCAATCGAAAAGCTTCCTTACCATAATCATTGGTCAATTTTCTCTCTTCTTGTGCTCCACATTCTATGCATTTTATGCTATTATTTATTCGAACAGTATCTCCACCACAATTAAAACACAAAGTGTACAAGACTCCATATTCTCGTTCATCGATTGTGATGTGAATGGTTGAATTGAGAAGACTAAAAACTCGTCCTCTTACAACGTCGCCAACTCTGAAGATGACTCTGCCCCTACGATCTCCCCGGGACCAACCACTACCCCCAGAAGCTATCCTTGTTGACGCAATTGCTGAGAAACCAGCAAGCGATTTCTGTTCGTTTAAGTAAAGTATCCTTATTGACATCATGTTACCAAAGAGCATTTCAACATAGCCAACCACAATATCTCCAATCTTGGCTAATATGGGAGAATTTTTTTGCTTAATTTTTACTATGTGTCTTTTAAGATCATATGATGGTATTCCAACAGTCGCTGCCCTGATATCTCCATCTAGTACATAGGTATTTTTTCCACCTTCAAATTCCTCTATCATTGCAATGTGTTCGCCAGGTATGATTACAGCCATAGATTCATTACCCTTATCCATACGGAATCTAATCTATTCGAATATTATAATCGTTACACAATCAGCAGGCATAACTGGGATAATTTCTCCAGTCAAGGTTTACTGTGTTGAGGCCAATTCCTAGATTATTCTGGCCTCCACGTTCCGCTTTTATCAGTTATCTCACATTATGATACTCGGAACGTTTGATACTCTAAAATGATCATAGTTGATCCATGCCGAACTTGTGATAACATTGGTTGCATTTGAATTTTTCTCTACCTGCATTACCCGAGACTACCTCAAGCTGACTCTTCGTTCTGCAGTTTGGACACTTTCCATATATCGTTCTTCTAGTCAATAGTAAATATCTCGACATATAACCTATTAATAACTTACATGCATTTTAGATATGAAATTTGTGGACTGGTTTCCGTACTATCAGGATATTAGAAGAGAGTTTGGATACAGTACTGAGACGGATCAGCAAGCAGCTGAAGTATTATCTAAATTAATCAGAAGAAAGGCGCTTAATATCAAGATATTGCACAGGAAAATTGAGGGTAAACAAATCATCGTCATAGGAGCAGGTAAGAGTCTTGAAAATAGTACGGCTTTTTTAAAAAAAAATAGGAAATCCGTTAAGATTGTTGCTAATGGCGCAGTCCAAGCTTTAATAGAAAAAAAAATCAAACCTGATATTGTAGTTACTGATTTGGACGGCAATCTATCGTCCTTATATGAGGCAGAACGAATTGGTGCTATCTTGGTGGTACATGCGCATAGCGATAATATTGATAGACTCAAGAAGATCATACCGAAATTTAAACACGTGATAGGTTCAACTCAAATGATGCCGGTAACAAATGTCTATAATTTTGGAGGATTTACCGACGGTGATCGGTGCGTGTTCTTGGCGGAAGAATTTGGAGCTAGTGAGATTATCTTAGTCGGAATGGATTTTGGCAGAGAAATAGGGAGATATTCAAAGGATTTCATAAAAGATCCCAAATTGAAAGTCAAAAAGATGAAAGTCGCAAGGAAGCTGCTTGAGATGTTATCGAAGCGATCAAGTTCGAGATTATTTGATACATCAAAACGACCCATCAAGGGATATTCATCTTATATGATCGAAGGTCGCTAATGTACGGACGGCTGCCGATTATCAACAATACGCAAAGTTGGCTTTAAATGAATTGTTCTATATCAACTGCATTATCTCAGTCCTAATTTAGAAAAATATAATATGTGATTAAGATGTTTCCATAACTCTTAACCATGTACTATGTGAAAACCTATTATACCTTTTTATTTCACAAGTATCTATAACATGACTGCCTATTCAGACAATGATATCCGACAAGCAGCGGAAATTCGGGAATGGCTTGTTAAACAACTAGCTGATAAACAGGAAGAAATTGAAAGGTTGCGTACAACACTTTTGCTTATTGATAGCCTGTTAAAGCAAGGAAGCTTCAAACCTGCTTCTAATCTTAACTCTTCGATTACATTATCCTCCTCGGCAGGCAATGTAGACCTAGTACCACCGAAAACTACCCTATCCGTTAAGAGCGGAGGTGCAAACGATGGTATTAAAATTAGCAGCAATTCCCCAGAACCCCGTGAGCAAATGAACGAACAGAATACGGAATCAAAAATGATCAAGCCACTTATTCGCTTTAAAGACGGTCTGCTCTTAGCAAATGCAGAAATATATCTAGGCTCAGTAGAAATTGTTCCCACAAAGGGAATTATCCTAAACGTGAATACTCCCCCGTTTAAATCATTCTTTTTGAATAGAATCTTGGAGGGGATGAAGATGAAGGATGAAGAAGCGGTAAACCAAGGACGAATCAAAGACTCTGATTTACTGCACTACCAGGTCGAAGAAGATGATGATGGCATAATAAAAAGAATTAAAATCAGTAATTATCGAGAGAAAGAGCGGTTGAACGAAATTTTTAACACATCAAGCTGGGTTTTTACTAGGATGATAGAAAAAAGTGGTTGATAATAATATAGATAAAATCATAGTACTGGATTTTGGGTCGCAGTATAGTCATCTTATATGCAGACGCATTCGTGAGACGAACGTATATTGCGAGTTGTTCCCCTACAATACTTCTGTAAAAGCAATTCATGAAATTAATCCAAAGGGCATAGTTTTTTCAGGTGGTCCGGCAAGCATATATGCACCAAATTCTCCGATGCCTGATAAACAGATCTTTGAAATAGGAGTTCCGATTCTCGGGATATGTTACGGTCATCAATTAATAATAGACAGATTTGGGGGAAAAGTCAAGCGTTCAGATTATCGAGAGTACGGGAGTGCTGAATTGATTGTCGATGACGCTTGTGATCTTTTTGACAGAGTGGGAAATAAGATCAGATGTTGGATGAGTCACGCTGATGCTGCCGAAGTGCTCCCTGATGGTTTTAGAACAATTGCGCATACCCAGAATTCGCCATCTGCTGCAGTTGTAAATAAAGGGAAAAAAATCTATGGTATCCAATTTCATCCGGAGGTTGTTCATACTGAGAAGGGAATAGAAATACTCAGGAACTTTTCACATAGAATTAGTAACGCTAGAGCAGAATGGAGTATGGAAGGTTTTGTAGAGAAGACTATTCGTGATATCCGATTCAAGATTAGGAATGAAAGGGTATTGTGTGCAGTAAGTGGTGGAATCGATTCTACTACTGTCGCAATACTACTACATAAAGCGATAGGCAGTAATCTTAGATGTGTATTTGTCAATCATGGTTTATTAAGGGAAGACGAGCAAAGTCAAGTTCCCAAGCTGTTCAAAGACCATTTTGGAATAGATATAATCTGCGTAGATGCCGAAGAAGTATTTTTGAAAAAGCTCAAAGGTATATCCGACCCAGAACAGAAACGCAAGATTATCGGCAGCGAGTTCGCGAACTCTTTTCTCCAGGTTGCACTAAAAGACGGGCCCTTCCAATGGCTAGCTCAAGGAACTTTATATCCTGACAGAATTGAGAGCGGAGTTTCTAAGGGGCCAGCCTCGGTAATAAAAACTCATCACAATGTCGGAGGCCTACCAAAAGACCTTAACTTCAAGATAATAGAACCACTAAGTAACCTATATAAAGACGAGGTAAGAAGAGTCGCGAAATTATTAGATGTTCCAGCAATTTTGCTAAACCGACATCCCTTTCCTGGACCAGGGCTAGCTGTCAGAATAATCGGGGAGGTTACCCCCGAGAAGGTGAAGATTGCAAAACATGCTAGTAAAATAGTAGAAGACGAGCTTATGTCTGCCGGATTATATGATAAGGTCTGGCAAGCCTACGCTGCCGTGGGTGATGATATGGCAGTAGGAGTGCTGGGAGATGAGCGTATGTATGGCCATATCGTAATAATCAGGGTTGTTGACTCAACCGATGCAATGACTGCAAATTGGACCAGATTGCCATACGATTTAATCCGTGATATTAGTAATAGAATAACAAATGAAATAGATGGAGTTACTTGGGTTACATACGCCGTATCATCTAAACCTCCTTCAACCATAGAACCTCAATGAGAATTATTATCATATCGATAACAAACTTCACAATGTTAATCAATGGAATGAACCCTTAATAACATTGGCTAGCAGGTTAGAAATATATCAGACATTGTTATCTAACATGACATGACCTCTTTGCAGTGGAGTATGTAAACAAAGCAAGTTAAGACTGATATTTCCAAATTATATATTCAAACTTTAAGATAATAATACTTAATGCTATTGTCCAGCGTTTTCAAAATTGGAACTCCATCTTATGTGATATTTATCTTATATAATATGTGTAACAATCCTATAGCAATGAGCGACGAGAAACAAGCAGATTATCTTGAAAATAAGCTACTAACACTTTCAAACATAAAATATATTATAGAAGGCTTGGACACCTTGTTACTTACTGATCTCGATGGTGAGAAGCGAGTAGGAGTAATTAAACTCAGAGACGAATTAGCCTCATATTTAAGTGGCATTTTTAATGACTATTCTTAAATTTTTGTTAGCTGTCAGTCGAAATTGTATTATCATGTTAGACCTACTGCCAGTCATTTCAGCCTAAATTCATCATCGTACTCATTTGACAGTAACACCAATATTAATCGTAACAATCAAGAATGGGATATTTCTCGATTGCAGTCCTGCATAAAGTACAAAAAGGTATGGTTAGGTATAATATGACACTTTACACATTATAGATTCCAAATTAAACGGTCATTATTATTTATCGAAAGCTTAATTATAAGTACAGATTTCCTATCATAAGATATCGCGGTTGCCATATAGAGTCAATAACGGTAAGATAGAACGATCAAATTTTACATCTGCTGATGTGATGCAGAGGCTTAAGGACGATCGAATCAAGTTTTTGGACTTGCAGTTTACTGGACTTACTGGTAGATTCCACCACACTACCATGGCAGCCAATATGTTTCAAAAAGAAGATTTTGAATTTGGACTTCCGAAACTTGATGGCTCATCTATTCGCGGATTTACCGAGATTCATGAATCCGACTTGATCATTAAACCTGATGCATCAACATATGCCGTGATTCCGTGGATCGAAAAAGATTATACCGCAAGATTAATCTGCGATATCTTAGGTGGCGGATCCAAGAGGCTCGCATTCAGTCGGGATCCGAGATCAATTGCTATGAAAGCAGAGAAGTACGTAAGAGATCAGGGCTATAATTCTTCATACTGGGGACCAGAAGTCGAATTTTTTGTCTTTGATAAACTAGAGGTGAACACTATGACTCCATATCATAGTCAGAGCTATAACATAACTTCTAGAGAAGCGCCATGGTCTACTGAAGGCGTAGGTTATGCATTAAGGCTAAAGGAAGGATATCTCCCTAGTGCTCCAGGAGATACTTTGATGGATTATCGTAATGAGTGTGTTGACATTTTAAGTAACAACTTCGGAATAATTTGCGATGCCCATCATCACGAAGTTGCAACAGCTGGACAATGCGAAATCGATATTAGATACGATACACTCACTAATGCAGCCGATGCAGTCCAGAGCTACAAGTACATAGTCAAGAATATAGCTAAGAAACATAATATGATAGCTACTATGATGCCAAAACCAATTGCGCTTGACAATGGGTCGGGGATGCATGTTAATGTAAGCCTGTGGAACAACGGAACAAATCTCTTTTTTGACTCTGATGATGAATATGCTGAATTGTCCGAAGTAGCGCGTTATTTCGGAGGGGGGATACTGGATCATGCTTATGCTCTTGCGGCTATAGTAGCCCCGACTACAAATTCCTATAGAAGACTTGTCCCCGGGTACGAAGCACCAGTGTATATATCATGGAGTACTGGTAATAGATCTGCGATAATCAGGATCCCTGCTCATTACAAGGGTGAGAAATTTTCAAAAATGAAACGAATTGAATTCAGAGCTCCCGACCCATCATGCAATCCATACTTGGCATTCTCTGCTATTGTTGCTGCAGGACTAGATGGTATTCGGAAAAAAACTCCAATAGGTTCCCCCGTTGACGAAGATATCTTTAAAATGACAGCAAAAAAGAGAAGGGAGTTCGGGATCAAACAACTTCCTGCAAGTCTAAGAGATGCCTATGAAGAATTAGAAAGTGATAGATTATTTCTGAAACCTGTCTTCGGTGATGATGCAATAGATATGCTAATTGAGAATGAAATTAAAGATCATAATGAAGTGGCAATTAGACCACATCCGCACGAATTTTCAATGTATGCTGATGTTTAGATGTCCGGACTCATCATGTCTAGCCCTATCATATAAGTAATTTAAGTTTTGGTAAAAACACAACTTTCCCATATTCATGTTCTATTATATAAAATCTTATACTTTTCCTCAATTTTTATCCCCTTATATCCTCTTCAAATCCGCTGAAAAACCTCAACACTTTTCCACAATGAGAACATTTACTATATTCATTAAAATCAAAGTCATTGTACGTCCTGAAGGAAAAGCTGTCCTGGTGTTTACAGAAGAGCCGTCTTACTATGTCAACTTTCATTCAATATTGTTTATGAGTACCTCATTTTTTACCGTATCGTTTGAATATGACTCAATTAACATGCCGTCGGTGAGATTTGAGCTCACGACAGCTCGGTCTTCAGCTTCACCCCTATAATCTAAGGTCGAGTGCTCTCCCGGGCTGAGCTACGACGGCAAGTGATTATCGTATCTAGATCGATCCTATATAATCTTGCCTAGCAGTTGTTACAAATATACTAAGAGAAGCAATACATAATGGATTGTTCGTCAAGCTGATGCATTGCCGGTGGCAAACCTATTTTGGAGATCGTGTCCGGTCCTGGTCTTTTTCAGGATATATTTAGCAACTGACATTTTTTTACACTATATTATTTCATTCTAAATAAAATACTTCAACTCAAATTTAGGGATGACTTATTTCACTTCCACAAACACAGAATTAGAATGTCATTTTAATCTTGTCTAACCATCTGTTTTTTCAAGATCAGATGTCCTGATTGAAATACCTCTCTAAGATTGATTGGAGCAGTTAAGTAAAAACTGGCTATTATTCACTTACGAATGACTAGACTTGGTTATGGATAGATAATTCTATTACGTATTGTTTGCCCAGATAAGTAATGGTGGCCTTTCTATATCATAACGCCCTTGTTCGACATATATTGAGTCTGGCTAGCGCACAAATTTTGTCAATTATGAGTTGAGAATGCGGTATATTCCTAATTGAAGCGGTTTGGATACACCTTTATTTAGTTATAATATTGTCCAGTAATACCTTAGAATAGTCTAGGTAATTCTGATTATGTTCTTAAGTAACTAGTAATATTAAGAAATGATAGTCGTTAGGAGTCTATTTCTGAATGAGATTTTACTGAATCGTGCTAGAAGTACTAAAAACTGCAATTTGTAGATGATGCTTATTTGAATTCTTGGTTGATCCTATTTAACTTTAAGTGGGATTTCCTAACAACCCCACACAAGACAATCATTGATATCTAAGCTAGAAACAGAATAGCAATTTAAGGATATTGTTCAGTAACCATAATATCAAGATATTTTCTGACTTTCTTATGTATTTTCGTTCCATATTGCATCGCTTTCTTCGGCTTGATGGTAGACTCTTTCGGAACATTCAGTAGCCGTGCTACCTTTCTTAATATTCGTTTCCTGAGATAGTCATCAGAGCCACGTATTTTTTCTTCAATAGGAATGTCTCGAGAAAACGCTATGATCTTATTAGACAGAAAAGGCTGATTGATCTTAACTCCAAAATCGTTTACCGTTTTGTCTATTTCATGGATTAGTCTAAACTCGTTTAAGATCTTTTCTTCCATTAATTGCATTAATCGGGTTCTGCCTTTGTCAAACGTTGCTCTATAAATGTCGTAGCCACAAAAAAGCTCGTCGCATCCGTTAGCAGACAATACGGTTCTGAAACCCCTTTCTTGAGCAAATTTAGCAATATAAAAAAAAGCAATACAGTTTTCTATATGCGAGATATTTTCGCAATCCACTTTTTTTATCACTTTTCCTAGATTTTCATAAAAGTCATTCTCTTCTAGCATATTGATCCTATGATCTAGGTTGAGTTTCGAAGCAATTTGCTGGGAGAAGCAAACATCATGTGACTGCGGAAAGCCGATTGTCAACAGTGTCACAGGTACTCCATTTTTTTTACATACAGTGGCAAGTAATGAGCTATCTATTCCTCCTGAAAAGGCTACAGCGATCGGACCTCTGTCCCTCATTGAGGCATTTACCACATCAGATAGTACTTGGCTTAATTTGGCGGACAGCTGCATTTGAAATTTCATATTTGTACGTATTCTTGGCTAATTTGTATTAATAACCAGATTGGGTGAATGAAACTTAGGCTAGGTATGCTAAGCGATGGAGGAGAAAAGGAAAGATATTACTTATTTTACTAAATTTCATTAAAATGTCACAGATTAGGCCCTTTACATCGGGTCTAATGATATAGGTAAGGAATAGAAAGAAAAGCAATAAAATAATAGTAATACTCAAACTTGATGGACAAATATGGGTATCTGTATGGAATTAGTGTATACACCTAATGATCAGGGGAGAAAAGAGCTTCGAAAAATTTTGCAGCTATCGATTTGGTAGAGAGGCAGAATTTATAGTAGCCGTTTTTCTTAAAACAAAAGGCTGGAAATTGAACATATCCAAAGGCAGCAGAGGGCCAGCAGACATCGTTGCAATCCGTGATCCGATCAAATGGCTAATTCAGATAAAATCTAGTAACCTTATACCAAGGATAAAGGGTTATGAAATTAGACGGCTTACAGAAGTCGCGGAATTTGTTGGTGCATCAGCAGTCATTGCTACCCTGCAACCATCCTTTACCGTTATGTTTAAGGACATAGAAACAGGCAGCCCAGATTTGGCAAACGGAGTCTATCAGATAGGAGATTATTCATTAAATTTCTATCTTCTTCCAGCCTTTAGTCGGTTGATCTTATAGATCCAGATTTGTGACATCGCACAAAGCACTTGAATAGAGCATTTAAAATCACAAGAGAACAATCATGCAGGAAGTGGTTATTCACATAAGGTAAGGTTTTGAGGTATTAATCCTCAGATTTTATGGCTAGTTATTCGCCTCAATTCTATTTGTAGCATCCATTTCCGTTATAACTTTGCTTATTATTAATATATTGATCTAGATAATGGTGGTATTGTCTGATCATCAATCAATTGTTGCCTCAACAAAAAATCTAGCATGGCTATAAGATGAATGTCAGTTGACCAAATTACTATGGGAATATGCTTATGCAGTATGACGTAACTACAATAGATGATCTTGAATGTCCTAATTTTTCTTTCAACCATTATATTAGTAGCTTAGCTTTATCAGAGCTGCTTGTACATTCGACTTAACACTAGCTCTTAATCTTTTTTTTCGATGGAGGACTAATACCAATGGAAGAGCATCGACAGCATATAAAGAGTGATCTTACGGATGCCACGATTGTAGTCAGCAATCAGCTCACAAAACTGAAGATGCTTAACAAAAGAATTGCTCTTATTGATAAGGATTTCCGATATAAAATAGCTTGCAACCTCAAGAAAGGCAATAACGCCCAGGCAAGAGTCATGGCAAACGAGCTATCGAATATTCATCATGTCAATCGTATTTCTCAGAATATGTGTTTAGCATTAGAAGTCATCGTCTTACGTTTTAG
>JBQCDO010000116.1:0-31863 GCA_051961195.1 Nitrososphaeraceae archaeon
TCGAATATGTGAGTAGATAATCTTCCGAACCTGTCTGAAAAGTCTTATATAGCAAAAGAGTGACCCGGAGCGAAAACCCAAGCTGAAACATACGTATGAGATATATTCTTGAATTTTGAAGTCTATAAAAAAGATATGGTAGCTAGAATGTGCAGATCATGTTCGTCACATTTTGCATATTATCTTGCGTTTTGAGCTCAAGTCGATTTATTTCCAAACAGAGCAATGTGATCGAATCTCTTACGATAGGGTTATTCTTGTGAAAATTGCCCTAAAGGGGATTTTATCCTAGATAACTAGAATACTTAACACTTTCCATACAGCTTAACAAATTGCATTATATAGACAAATTTTCTTGATACTGCGTTCCATTATAGTTTACTAACAGGCGTAACTTATTTCAAAATTTCAAATTTGAGAAAAGTTCGTATCTTGTTAATACTGCAATATAGCAAAGCTTTACGGCGCTTTGATGAGTCTCTCCCCAAGTAGGTGTTCTTTTCACCTAAACTTCGCATGATCGATAACATATTTTTAATGAAGGTTATGTTCGTATGAAAGTTGTGACTAACACTTGAACTGCAAATCCCGTAAACGAGACTGGAGCATTATCTTTCATCCATAACTTGAGCCTTTCTTATACTCCGTCAGAAGCAGTTCGCGTTCTCAATCTCGATGCGGGACATCTAGACAGGAGACGCGCATCAGTGATAAATTCAATAATCCATTGATTAATCACGAAATAACTTAGACTATAGCAACAGAGCGTTTCCGTGTAGTAACCAATACTTTCATGTCGAGTTAGGTTTGTCTTTGAAATATCCTAATTATTAGAGACCTTATCCTGCTTACACCCGGAATAGAAAAGCTTTTCGCAATAATCGTTGGGCAATTAATCTTATCCAGCATTGAAATAAAATGTTGATTACTAAAAAGATCGTATTTCCCAATGCTAGCACCTGTTACTAATAAATCGGCTTGAGAGGCGTTTATCGCAGAGAGTAGCAGTCTCGCGAACTGTTGGCTATTACTATCCGTCCTTTTCGATAAATAGATTTCGTTAAATTCTACTCCAATCTGTTCGAGATATTGTCTATGCTGATCTCGTTCTGTCAAAAGATTTTCTATCTCATCTTTTCTAAATTCTGATCCCTCTCGAATTCCATGGTACCGTTCTTCAAAATTACTATTCCTCGTACTGCTGTTCTTGTCGTTACTGGGTCTCTCGCCTTCCTCCCGTTTTTCTACAGATAACACGCTCACTTTGAACTTGCCGGAATGCTCAAGCCAACTAGCTGTCTTCAATACTATATCGGAGTGGTTTTCGCTATCATACAAGACTACCAAATTTTTCTTAGTGGCCTGGGAAGTGACCGCACTTTGCTGGTCTTCGTTCTCACGTGATCCCGGTTGCCTTGCCCCTAATCGCGGCTCAATGAAACGAGGCTCCTCAAGTATAAGGTCCTCATCACTAGTCCCGCCAGTCAGGATAGCCAATACATTGCAGGTTACTAGTGTTTGAAGGGCTTTATTGTTACGATAGGTCTCAAAGTCCGTGATCATGAGATCGATTCCTTGCTCCTCGATTGTTGCTAATATCGCTTCCGTAGTGTCATGTGATATCCTTACAAGATAATGATTTAGAATACTCTCTCTTTCTATCATAGTTTCCAACGGTTCGAAGGCTCTTCTTGCGGACTCTGTGAACGCAACTCCTGCGGAAAGTGGCGTCTGGTGCGGAACTGTAATAATCCGCAAAATATTGATTTCACCCTCGTTCTCCTTCGCAACTCTTATTGCATATTTTATCAGTCTATCCGGATTCTCCGGGGTGTAGGGGATCAAAATCCGAAAATCTTTCCTAGTAAGGTCACCCTCACTTGTAATTAGCGGCGCATAGTGATCTATCTCTCTCCTGAAAGTGTATATCCTATATAAGAAGAAGCCTACACCAATCCACAACAGACTGATGACCCAGCTCATGGGCTGCGTAATTAACAGATAAATAGCGAGACCTAGCTTTAAAAAAACCCCGATAATTGGAATAATGGGAAAGAATGGAGTCTTGAATCCATAATCTAACTTATCTCCATACATTTTTCTGATCGTGATAACTGAAATGTTTACTTGGGTAAATAGCAGTAAAAAAATCACCCCTGATGCAATTGCAATTTGTGTAAGTGGAAGAGAATATGCCATAATGGCCATTATTACTCCTGAAATTATTGTGGCGATATAAGGCGTTTTGAACTTACTATGTATTGTGCTGAGCTGATGTGGAAGATTATAATGCCTACCCATTGCAAACGCAACCCTAGAAGAAGAGTATGTGGTGGCATTCAATGCAGCCAGACTTGATACAATGCCGCCTGCTAGAATAATGAAAGAGCCATATGGTAAGAATAGTTGTGCAGCCCTCATGATTCCTAGATCCCCATTTTTACCTATGAACTGCCACGGAGTATTGGCGTCTCCAATATTCTTGTGAAATATAGCTCCGACAGAGACAAACGCAACCAAACAATAAAGCAATACTACAAGTGTCAGAGAAATGAAAATTGCTCTAGGAATATTTTTTTTAGGATTTTTCACCTCTTCTCCCGTCTGAACGATAATTTCATACCCTTCAAACGCAATAAATGTCAGACCCATTGCGGCTACTATGCCTCCTATACCGTTAGCGGCGAAATTGGATGTAAAATTTGTATACCAATCCGGATTGCCTTGCATAGTTAGTATACCAGCACCTATTAGGGCAAAAATAGTTCCGAGTTGGATAATCGTAATAATTATTCCTGCCTTTCCTGCCTCAGAAACGCCTTTGACATTAATATAAGTGAATGCAGCAATAGATAAAACAGCAATAAGTTTATCTATGGGAATTATACCAAAAAGCGGATCATTACCTACTACGCCTAACATCTTTAATAAGCTGTACTGAAATGAACCATATCCTACTGCATATAAGCTGCCAGCGACGATATGGGCAAACCATGCCATCCACCCGCTTATAAAGGCGTTAGGTCTGGGCAAACCTTCTCTAACCCACAGATATCCTCCCCCTGCTTCCGGCATAGCCGAACCCAACTCTGCATACCCCATTGCCGTAAAAAGTGTGATAATTCCATTGATTATGAACGCTATAATTACTGCGCTTCCTGCCAGGCCTATAGCCGGGCCAACTAGCACAAAAATTGCTCCACCAATCATCCCCGCTATGCCGATCATAATAACATCCACCAAACCCAATGTACGGACCAAATGATGTTGTTGTGGATTTTCAGACGTCGAGGATCTATCGCCATCGCCGGTATAATGACGGAAAGCCAATAGTACAGTTACTCATTTTGGTTGTAATCTATTAAAGGTTTGTATTTGTATCAAGATGAATAAGTCTAAATAATTTTATAAATAGACAGAACATAATAGCAGCCTTTATACCGAGATAATTTGGGTGCTACGATCACTACGATATAAAACATTCTTATAACAAGCAATGAATACACTATTAGTTCTGGGAGATCATCGACAAGTGTCGCTACAAGGATCAAATATGAAATATAAGTGAAGGTTTATTGATCAGATGTTTAGATTGCGGTAAAGTGATATGCACATCCGAGACTAACCGCACAGAACTATGTGACGTATGTGCAGGCATACGAAAACGTATTTTCTGGGCCTCATTTATGATGCTGATGAGAAATAAGTCTAACGGTTCTGACAATAATGAAGGAGATAAGTAAAAGCAATTTGGATTCTTTATTATGTCAGTCGATGTTAGATCAGGTCGAAAAAAATTGTATAAATGCGTTGTTATAAACACAAAACTTAAACTAACGGAATCATTACATATTCAAGCCTCACATTTCTAAAGTTCCGATGCCTAGTCCCCAATTCATCCACCACAAATTAAGATACCTATTATAATCCCTCTATAGCGATGTTACAACCTAAGGTTAGTCAATTTTATCTATTATATCATAATACGGTTTCTATAGGTAAATATTCATCAGCGACCAACCGTTGTCAACATAGATCGTATCTTTTCGGAGGTCGATATAAAGAGACCCCGTATCATGATCACTTGACAAATAAGGCATATCTTCGTACACACAAGTATCATCTATCTTCTGCCATTATCGAATTTATATCAGAACATCGGCCAGTCAGAGCTGTTTTCAATAACATGATTCTCTGAGGAATTTATTCTATTGCTATTCCCATATTTTCTCATGAAATGTGAGTTTCTTATTCAGCAAGAAATTATTAGCTGATGCAAGAGCAACTGCAAAAATCAATGAGAGCCCGAATTGGATACCTGATTGTACAAACAAGTAGAGTAGTCCCAATTGAAGGGCTGCACCAAAGGTACTAATTAGAACAAATAAGCCATATTGATGTATAGTTGATCTAATTGGAAACTTCTTATCTTCGAATGTCCAAATTTTATTAAAAATAAAGTTGGTCGTTACCGAACATGCAATTCCTATAATGGTCGCATGGATATACCACATGTTTGCTATAGTGTTTGAAAGAATATAGGATATCAAGAAATTTAATGCCAGACCGCTCGCACCAACAGTGTAGAATCGACCGATTTTAGATAAGAATCGAACCGAACTGCGCTTTTCAGTTTCTGTTTTCCGTTTGTTCCGAGTTTTTTGGCCATATCGGTACAATCGCCAAACTGACCGTATGTAATCGAGTACGACTGTAATATCAAGTTTACTTGTTCCAAATTTTCTATTGACAAAGGTATAGGGGATTTCCTTGACCTTCATTCCCTTGACTTTTACCAGTATTTCTAATAGAATTTTATATCCCGCGCTATCTATGTTAACATTCTCAATAGCATTGCGAGATATTGCAAAGAAGCCAGAAATAGGATCATTAATATTCTGTACCCTCAAGCTATGCTGGGCAATTTTTACAGCACTAGTACTTAGAAGGCGTCTTTTGTACGGCCAGCCCTTGATTGAGCTTCCAAGGACATATCTTGAGGCAACTACAATCGAATCTGGATCTATAATTAGTTCGTGAATTAATATGGGGATAGTTTCTGGAGGATGTGAAAAATCTGCATCCATAATCAAAACATATTTTCCTGCTGATAATGCTAATCCGTTAAGAATGGCTGGTATAAGTCCGTATTTGTTTTTTCTATGTATTATCTTTATTTGAAATGTAGTGCTTTTTGCATCATTTACATTATTACGCACAAATTTAAGAGGGGTATTCAGTTGCAGGCCATCTAATGATGTAGAACTTTCAAGAGTCCTAATATAATCCTCGACAATTATACCGGTACCATCAGGTGAATTATCATCGACGATGATGATTTCCGTAACGATATTGTCTGGAAGGTTAGCTTTTATCGCATCGATTAATTTCAAAATATTTTCTGATTCATTATACGTGGGAATAATGATTGATACATCAATTTCTCTGAGCTTTGAGATTAATTCTCCTCCATGAAACAATTGCAATGAATAGGGATAGATACCAAAGCTTCCATTTATTAATATTTGTAAGTAAATATCGACTAACGGTCCAATTCAAATATCGTAGATAGAGATTGTTAAAATATTTTGTAATCTCAAAATATTAAGATGCGTGAAATATCTGTTGTTCTAAGAGATGACAATCCAGAAGCAGGGATTGCCAGTAAATGTTTTAATAATTTTTCTGTTCTTATTTTTTACGGACGATTACGATAATCGAATATTAAAACAAGAAACCGTTAGATAATGTTGGGTTGCTGTAAAATAATGGACTGGTACATGAACCTTTGATGGAATCAGCATATTACTAATCAGAATTACGAATATATGAGATCATCAAAAGGATAAAATAAGATAATAGCAGTTGATAATTGATAATATCAGTAGTACTACAAGTGATCAACATTTAACGTACATCCTGATATGCCATATCTCTAGATTAGTGTCAGTGATTCATTAAACATCATACAAAAATTGATAAATACTGAGTTCATACCCACTTCTATCGAATCTATTTCTTAGGACTGCAGCATCAATCGTATTTTTATGTAATAATCCTTAGACTGGGTGCGACTGTTTTTGGCTAAAAATAATGCTGCTATTAATGATAAATGGTATTAAAAATCAAAGTAATCACATGAGCTGGATATCTCGATCTAGACTGGTCGCTTCCTGCATAAACGTTTCTGAATATTCTATCACACATAGAATAATATGTACCTTGCCGACTTATATATCGACTCGACGTTAGATTAGTTGTTTAATACAGAGATGTACGATAGAGCAATAGGAGGATGTATAGGTCATTAATCATATTGCGCAATTAGTTATTCTCGTTTCCATGATCTAGAAACATATAAGCATTTTATGTAAGCATATGGAAATAGTAGTGCTTATTTAATTCATCATCTGATGAATCATACTCAGTTTTAGTCTGTACACCAGTTCTAAGTTGGTCATAAATTGTAAAATTGGTCAGCATATTTTAAAGATAGAAGATGTATCTTCGTGGCCTCTATTACCATAAGCTTATGTAATTGTTATTCTGCACCTAGCAACCCCAATAAATCGAATTCCTCTGAGGGTTTTGACTTAATTTCAGCAATTGAAATCAAATGTCCATCCGGATCTTTGACTATCGCATGTTTACCGAATGATTCATTTTTAGGATTTTTGAAAAATTCAACGTTATTTTCTCTTAATATTTTTGCGGTTGCATCTAGATCGCTAACCATGAAACCTACTAAAGTAGCCATCCCAGTCTTGATTTCTTTATGAGCGGACTCACTACTGCCCTTTTTTATAGGATGAAGAGCCAATGTTGTTTCCCTGTTAAAGAATTCTACCCAATCCGGAGACTTGGTCTTGATTGGAAGGCCAAGGACTTCTTCGTAGAACTTTATAGACCTATCAATATCCGACACTAATAAAATTACGGTACCTACCTTTGTGAACAGCAAGTTACTACGAGTTCTCTCGCTCATTCTCCCTTACACGACCACTATCTGGGTTGTAACTGGCCCAAGTTAAGAATGTTCCTATTGTGGTGTAATGATGGTCTAACTGGTAGAGAACAAATAGCTCTGGGTTTTCGATCAGTAGATACCTTGAATACCGTATAGACTGTAGTATTAAAACAAGAAGCAGCGATGGACGAGACAGGTCTACGATGTCGTGTTCTAAGGAGAGTCTGAGTATACCTGCAATTGCGAAGGCATACGATATTATCTAACACAAAAGCTGCTTTATATCTAGGAGAAGGATTAGAACCCTGCATTACGTTTGAAAGAATTTCTTTGTTTCTCCCAGAGCTAATAGTTCTAGTGTTGCTACCCTTACGACAACCGGGAGATCACACATCGCTTTGCCAATTGCTAAGCAGCAACGTTGAGGCAGTGTCTTAACTATAGATCTAATTGTGTCTCTGTCTGCAAGTGACACCTTTGATATCTTGTCCAAATCGCTATCATTAGTGAAATTAAACAGGAAGATATTGTCAACTTGCCTATAAATTCCGTCATTGATAGCATCTGGTTGGTTAGTAATAAAAGTTGCATATATGCCAAAATGCCTCATTCTTGTGATAATATCCTCCCAATACGTGTCTCTCACATACATGTGTGCCTCTTCTGCAAATAGAAAGACAGGAGGAATTTGAGCTCTTTCCAGAAGCTCCACTAGCTTGCTTAATATTAGCTCTACAAGCATTAACCTTACAATTGGGCGGATTTTGGCCATGCTGACTATAAAAGCAGCTCCCGTAGTCATTCTTGATATTATTTCCTCAAATCTGAAACTATTTCCGCTCCCATCCTCCGAAAATAATTTTGATGTCTGAACAGTGTGAAATCTCGAGATAAGCGCCTCTCGCACAAATTCATTAATGTTCCATGTGTTAATTGCCTTCTCAATGTTTGTTAAATTCAATGATTTTTTGCTTTCGAGATGATCCCATATCCGCATGAATTCGCGCAACGAAGCTGCTGGCATTTCAAGCGCATTTTTCAACATATTAGATATTCCAGTCTTTCCACAATAATCCAAAGAGAAACTTAAGGCATCGTCTATCTCTAGTCTAATGATCCGATTAGAGATATTTGATAGTGATTTATCTCTATTATACGCCAATCCTTGATATTCGTTATTTAAATCAAACACGAAGATATAGCCACCATGCTCCAATAACGTCTTGACTAGCATTTTGGAAAGATGTGACTTACCAGATTCTTTTCTTCCCGTAATGATATTTAATTTACCATCGAGATCTTCTGCGTAAATCGCTATATTTTCATTCGCCATACCTGCTTTGCCAAGAGGAATAAGAAATTTTCCTGTTCTACCGAGAAAAGAGTGAAGCTCAGAAATTTTGAGAAGACGTACCTTAGAACATACCCTTGAGGGAAGTCCACTAATTTCAGTCGTTAGCATTCCACTACCGTCTACAGAAGCCCTTATCTTTGTGTGATAAATTCGCGCATCTCTCAATAAATTAGAAATCCTGCTTATATTTAGGGGATCATGGATATGTTCGACACTTGAGGCTGCTGCTATTTCATCTCTGATCATATCATCTATGAGTGGTTGGGAAGAAAGGTATTCTTCATCGAAAACTTGGACTATTAATCTTCTGCCCAAATTCTCATCTTGAATTAGGAGATACTCACCTTTAGATACAATTTCTGTTTTCATAGCCAACATCAAAAATCCGTCGCTATTCTTAGATAGAATTCTCATATTGACATTGATCCTAATAATGTGCTTCGAATATCATCATGCGGAACTACCTGTAGCCTATACTTGCTTAGAAGATATCCCTTAAGACACTCAATTTCTGTTGGATTGAATGTCGAAATATGATGAGCCAACCTCAATGACTCAGGATACCCGAAACCTAGAGAATCGTTTCCAAGTAATTTTCCTAATGTAGTAGCTATTGTTTTTTCTGGATCAACTATGTCTACACGTAGTATTGGACTGTCATTCTCTCTAAATTTGGTGAGCGTATTGTTGCCAATTGGATCCCCAATCAAGCCCTTCATATATAAATCTAAATCTACATACGCTGGCGACTTGCATCCTATTAGAAATGAGTAGACGCTTTCGAGAATACTTAGGTTTGTTTTTTTGGTGATGGCTATAAGAGAATTCCTGTTAGTGTGACAGTATTCAACAATATTTTTTATATTTTCCTGCGTAGATTCTAAAGGCGAAGCTTTCAGGGATCCATCAATAAGTATTATTGAATTGTTAATTATCTTGGATAACCCATATTGAATCGATCTTTCAGTCCTTACTCTTATAAGCCTCTTGGCTGATTCATGATCAGCTAAGATAATATTGGCAAGATGATGATCCAGCGCTGATTCTCTTAGGGTATCATCGTTCAAGTAGAAAATCATGGGCCCAATTTTATAATGGCGTACTGCATCACAATTTGATGCTATCGCAAGGCCACATTTTACAGCATATATATTCCCGTCCTCTGTTTCGCCGAGCCTCACACTACTTGAGTCAATAGCAAAAATGCGAGTCTTCGTTCGTATGGGCTTAATTGTTATTGGTGTTGCACAATAAGGATTATATCTGCTAGATTGCTTATTTAAATATTGGATGTCATTACCCTCAACATCAAACAATACTTTCTGGCCTGTACGTAGGTTGCTTATACCTAAGGGGAAGCAATATTCAGTAGTATTCTTAATGACGAAGTCTAAATCAAATTCGCAACATGATTGGTTTGGATATACATTATTGTTCATGGTGGTCAACATTATTCTGTGGTGGTTATTAATTAATATTGCTCAACATGGTCAACAAGTTTGAAAAATAGTAATTGCCTTTATGAGTCGCCCTTTCAATAATAACTTGGATTTTATGAATGATAGATTACGCTCCTTCGCCATCGCAAACACAACCAGGTGACGTCAAGGTTAGATTAAAGCGTGGAGATTGGGAGATAGAGATAACATGTAGCAGTGATAAGGTCAAAGCCGTGATAGAAGACGTCCTTTTTGGAATCGATATCTCGACTGAACCGAAGAATGAGCTCGCTACCCAAGTAGAAGAACTAAGAGCTGAAATCGCCTCTCTAAATTCTCGAATAATGGTAATTCCCGAAACATATGGTCCGGGACCAGATAACCTAGAACAATCGAAGCCCATGATCTCAACTGGAGCTACTTGCAGGGGACTAATTGAGATATTATGTCATGAGGGATATTTCGAATTAGAAAAAACACTGGGGCAAGTACATGAGGAGTTGGCCAGGCGTGGATACAATTACGACAGAACGGCCGTATCTCATTCCCTAACGGACCTGGTACGAGAAGGAAGTCTGACACGGATTGGAACAATTAGAAATTATCGGTATCTTCAAAAAGGTAAATCGACCTATGCAGTAGAGAATCCACAATCAACTACTTGATTTATTGTTGTATTTAACCCTGCAATAGTATGTGGTCACACCGAGTGTTCTGTATGGTATTCTATGATCATATGACAGCTTTAAAGAAACACAATGTACATCCATCTTTTACTTGTCTTGGGAACAAATGAGAAATAAGTACCTTCTCGACAGAGTGATTTACTACTAAATCTAAACCACCCACCTTAAAAATAACGACATTGTTTGAGAATATATTAATGCCTTTTTCCTCTTGAAGCAGTAAACATAGTATATTAAATTGGTAGGAATTCAAATATAATGCTTGAATTTACCTAACTTTTAAGCATTAGGAAAAGATTACTGCCACAAAAAAGTTTTCTCTTAGTTTTAAAGTTATATTTTCCATCATTTTAAGCATCGATTCTTTGCATTGTTTACGGGAGACTTACAATAGTTAATATTTAGATTTAGTTACTACCTTTTGGTATAGCTAAATGTTCGAGTCTGAATTATTGCATATAGGAATAGATGATACTGACTCATTAGATGGAAGGTGTACTACACACCTGACATACAATATTGTACGTCATATTTTAAAGAACAGACTAGGGGATTTTATAGATTATCCCCTGCTAATTAGATTGAACCCAAATGTACCATGGAAAACAAGGGGAAATGGTGCCGTCTGTCTGAGATTGAGAACTCATGATCCCAGAAAAATAGTTGAGCATGTGACAAAGTACGTCGAGAAAGAATCTGCTATAGACTCTGGGGCAAATCCTGGTGTAGTAATTTTAGATAGTAGAACCGTCCCGGACATGGTACAAGAATTTGGGAGAAGGGCTATGTATGATATTCTTAGTCTGGAAAAGGCTAAAAATATTGCAAGAAAATACGACAGCATAGAGCATTTTCTATACGGAAATGGCCAGGGGTTAATAGGTTCATTAGCTGCTGTTGGTACTCAATTATGGGGAGACTACACATTTGAAGCAATTGCTTATAGAAGATTAGAAAACTGCAAGACTGCTCGAAGAATCGATCCCTTAAAGGTAATAAAATGTAGTGAAGAAACGTTTCCTAATACTTTTAATAACTATGACTTTATTCATCATCGAGTTCTTATTGCTCCGCATGGACCAGATCCTGTATTTTGCGGGGTGAGGGGAGAGACTCCTGATATTGTAATATCAGCTTTAGAAATGATGAAGCCTGAAGAGAAGTTGGATGGATATATGGTTTTTAGATCTAACCAAGGAACCAATATGCATCTTCTAAACGAATTGGAATTTAGAGATATCAAGCCTTACATGTCGGGTTTCTCAGTTTGCAGGGTAAGTAAAAATCCGAATATTATACATGGCGGGCATGTCGTATTTGAAGTTATGGATGATTGTGGTAACAGCATAGCTGCTGCTGTATATGAGCCCACAGATCTCACAAATATTGCCGCTAGGTTGAAAATAGGAGATCTTATAGAAATAGGTTTTGGGGTAAGAGAAGTGACACCTAAGCATCAAGAAGTCCTAAATGTAGAATACCTTTCCATAGTTCAGCTCTCACGTGTATCTCGAGTATATAATCCATTCTGCGACGACTGTGGTAAGAGAATGAAATCAGAGGGAAAAAATAAAGGTTTTCAGTGTGAAAAATGTGGATCTCGGAAGGGTACAACGCAAAGGATCCATGTTAGCCAAGAGCGAGATCTAAAAACTGGACTTTATATTCCATCTCCGAGAAGTCACAGGCATTTAACAAAACCTTCTCAGAGATATAATCTAGTGAAGTCTTTTCTCACGTTCGATTCAACATCGAAATTAATTAGATCTTGGGTTTCTTCCACACACTAGGTCATACGACGTATGAAGATAGATTTAGAAAGGCTATATCAAAATATTAAATCAGATAAAGTATGATTAGGCAGTCCCTCGTGTCATGGCGGGTATTCAGTCATTTACTATTGTATAGTAACGTAACGTAAATCGTTAGTGATGTAAAGCCCATTCTATTTGTAAGGCTTATTTCGTAATGCAACTTTAATAATGTATGTTATTGTTTTAGAAGGAAATTGACTGAGACAAGTCCTCTATTGAAGATCGATGTTAATATATTACAGCTTCAATATTATAATGCTGCAGGCTCTAACTCGATCATGGAGTTGATATTATTTCATAATAAGAAACTGTTTGCACCTATTGTACTTCCTCTACCATTTATAATGCCGCATCGCTGGTAATAAAGGAGTGCCACTATTGATTCTTATGGAAGACGATTCGATGTCAGACGAATACCAGACCACCTTTCCACGTTAATGTATTTACATGGTTTGGGATTTTATCAGATGAGTCTAACTGTTTTAGTGCGAGCTCACAAGTCCTGCTTCGTGAACCACTATCACCAGCAATGTACCAGGAAATATTGTAACTAAATATCTCGGCCCAAGGTCAACAGTCTAATACAATTTTTTGAACTGATATTTTGGGAATGCAAATACACAGGCAATATAAACAAAGTGTTTGCCAATGGGTTTTAATTAGAGAAAACAATAGGAAACCGTATTCTTTTCTCAGGCTTTTGCATAAAAACCAGCTTTGCGTTCATAAATTTGACCATTTTGCATTGCTTTCTTTATGTATGTCCTTGCCTCATCTTCAGTAAATTTGGTCGTTCTAATCAACTCCTCGATAAAGTTCCGTTCACTAACTTCGTTTCGATCTTGTCCAGAGAGAGCATTAAATATTTCTATAAATATCTTCAATTTGGAAACCTCACTATGCGGTTTTCCATGAAGCACGCCCAAATCTACTCTTCCAGTGTTAACATCAATTCCAGCTGTTTCTAACATTCGTTGAACAAGATAAATTGCCCGTTCCGCATCCTCGACTTCTACTCTATCTCTTAGTAACAATCTAGCACGGGCTGTAGAAAGCCTAACCAGTCCTTCTAGTTGTCGGGGTGTGACTGTTATCATACCTTCTGATTCCACGTTTCGCATTTTCATGTAGTAATTCCGAATCATATCAATTGCTCCTGTAGTTAAGGAAGGCTCTATTTGCTTAGAATAGGAAAGATATTTACTGAAAAGATCAATATCAATTGCTGATTGGGCTGCGCGCTCCGAGTCACGATGAATTTCAAGTATGTGACTAGCAATGCGACTATCTTTCTCTTGTTCTGGGTTGTCCCTCACCACATAAATAAGGTCAAATCTTGTCAATAGAGGAATCGGTAAATTAACATTTTCAGTGATGTTTTTGAAGGGATCATATTTGCCATACATTGGATTGGCCGCAGATAGAATTGAAGTCCTTGCGTTGAGTGTGGCAACAATACCTCCTTTAGCCACAGAGCAAGTCTGCTGTTCCATGACTTCATGCAAGGCGGATCGGTCCTCAGGCCGTATCTTATCGAATTCATCGATGCACACCAATCCTTGATCTGCTAATACTACTGCTCCGGCTTCAAGCATCATAATGCCAGATTTATCTCGAATAACCGCTGCGGTCAACCCGGCTGCGGTTGAGCCTCTCCCTGAAGTGTAAAGTCCTCTTGGTCCAATTTTCGCAGCAAATTTCAACATCTCGGATTTTGCTGTCCCAGGATCACCTACTAAAAATACATTTATATCGCCTCTTCTTGCCGATCCATCGGCAAGTTTCTTTGTCACAGATCCTACAATTAGTAACAGGATTGCTTCCTTGATGACTTCATGACCGTACACATGAGGAGCAAATGAAGCTATCAGTTTGTCATATGCATCTGGTTTACTAGCGATGGACAGAATTTGTTTCTCATCTGCACTACTGATAGCCATCCGTTCTATGCTTCTTGTTTCCTTGTTGCCTGCTCTGCCACCCAGATATTCAATATTATTGCCCTCCATCCTAAGTCGAAATAGATTCGTTTTCAGTTGTGCTGAAACCTGTTCTTGCTCTATTCTCACTATACCTGTCAACATAATTCGATCACCGGGACGACATTGATCTACTAAATCGCCCATCACGGTTACCTCGATGTAATGGGGTAGCTGACCCGCAGGTAAATCTTCGGGTAATTCTTGAAGGCGAACCATTTGAAAATCAGTAAAAACGCTATTTTCTGGATCCATATCCAACTCTTTTTCGTCACAGTTACTGCATTTTGTTGGTTTCTTCAAAAGAAGGCCTTTCAATATGGCTTCGTTAATAGCATTACAGCTCACGCAACGATAGCCAATTTTCCTCGCAAGAGGTTTTACTTCTGATGATCTCACCACCATGCCAGATACGCCAATCAGCTTGTCGATCACATCGGCGCTGATTTCCCTTAATCCCTTCTGGACTGTATAATTGCCGATTCTAACTCTGAGCTTATCACGGATTTCCGTTGCGTAATCTATGTGAATTTCGCTTAGGATTGATAAAATTGCCTGGTTGAATCCCACAAATATTTCGTCAGGGTTGTGTGTAATCTGCTTCGCAAAATCTGGATTAAAGATGTCGAAATCAATGTAGTCTACTATTATCGATGTCGAATTTAGCGACATCATATCATTAATCTTCTCAAAATACTTGTAGCTACCCTCTCTATTTTTAAACGAGCGCAAAAACCTTTCTAGCTCATTCGCAAGTGCAGAAGCGGTCTGCTGTTCAGCCATACTTATTTAACACTGTTTGTTTAAATGAGTCTGTATTACGGTGCATTACAAGATAAAGCTCATATTCTTCAGCGGATAGTTTTTCTTTGACTTCAGGGGATAGTGGAGAAGCTGCTGCAAGTTTTGCGATTTTTTCCAACCGAGAAGCAATAAAAGAATTGAGTGAAACTGACAACCTTTCACGATCATCTTCACTAGAGGCTTCTAGATGATCTTTTAGTCTTATATAAAAGTCAGGATCAATACCCGATAAGTCATGAGGTCTTGCAATTCGCTCACGATTCAACGATCTCGAAACATAAGAAGATACGTCAATATCTTGGATATCAAGGACACCATTTCGATTCAGCACTTTTGCGAGCCATCGAGGAATCATCGAAATATCCCCATCCTTTGCATCAATAAATACTCCGCCCAGATCTAAGTTAAGATCGTGTCTAAAAGTGACTCGAACATCCTCCAACATAAATTGAATAAAATATACTAGTTGAATAGGAATCGCATTTGTCATGGTTAAAGCATGATAGTCATTTTGCACAGCTTTGATAATGGCTGCTTCCGTTATATCCTTTATTGTATTTTTAGTTGACTGCCAATTTATTAGTTTCATTGGATTTTTCAAAAGACAGCCATCAATTTTTAGACAACGATTACCGATTTCTATCCGAAGACTCACAATAATGTCTGCTCGTGTCTAATAGCTGTATATTATTATTCTTAATATTTTCCTACATACAACGCCAGGCCAACTATATAATTTGAATGATTCCTAGGTTCGCAATCCTAATATGCGGTCTGATTTAATTCACTGGGTCAGACACCAATGTCGACAAGAAATAAGACCTTTCAAAACTTGATGTGGGTTGAGAAATACCGACCACAAGACCTGGAGCAAATTGTCAATCAGAACGAGGTAATTGGCGGAATTTCCAATCTTATCAAGGATCCTGAATCTATTCCGCATCTACTTTTTGCCGGTCCGCCAGGCGTAGGAAAAACTACAGCTGCCTTATGCATAGCTAAATACTTGCTCGGGGTAGATTGGCGTAAGGATACCCTAGAGTTAAACGCTTCCGATGAGAGGGGTATAAAAATGGTTAGAGAAAGGGTAAAATCATTCGCGGCTGTCTTCAAATTAGTTACAGATTCAAATAGCGAACAAAAGATGTATCGATTAATTGTACTAGATGAGGCAGATGAAATGACTCCAGAGGCGCAGACAGCATTGAGAAGAATTATTGAGGATAGTTCCAAAACAACGAGATTTGTAATTATATGTAATTATTTGTCGCAAATCATAGACCCGATTCAGAGTAGGTGTGTAATCTTTAGATTTACGAGATTGGCAGAAAAACATGTGGTAGACCATATGAAGATGATTTGCAAAAAAGAAGGGATAAATTTTGAGGAGAAGGCGTTATCAAAAATATATGAAATTACCTCTGGCGATCTTCGTCTATCTATAAATATTCTTCAAGCTTCCGCAGCAACAAAACATGTGTCAATCTCGAATGTGCTGTCGACTATGGGGTTATCTGGTAGAGCAAAAGTAGCAGATGTTATCAGATTAGCCATTTCAGGGAAATTTAATGAATCGAGAATCAAGCTAATGGAATTGACGACGGTTTATGGCATGTCCCATAGTGACTTTTTAAAATATGCAAATCAAGAAATCTATTCCATGAAGCTACCTAATCCAAACAAAATAGCTGTCCTGATGGCGGAATATGACTTTCGCTTGGCGACAGGAGCTCATCCTGATCTCCAACTAACTGCTTTTTTGGCGCAGCTGGCACACCATGGATCCGACCAATTGTAGATATTTCATGTTAGTTGATCCTTATTCCAAATATATCGACTGCTAAAGGATTTCACAATATCTATTTATGCTTAAAGCTAATTTTGTGAGGCGACCTAGTTAGCACAAATATTTACAGAAGACGAATCTGGGCTGTATCATCCTGATTTGGCAGAGAATTATAAACAGTACTGCAATTCAAAGGTATGAGATTCGCTTGTACAACGTTCAAGAGGGATTTGTCAGGGATAGGTACAGCTAACGGTACATCCTGCTAGCACAATGTCTAATTCAAGACTTCAATTGTACTCCAGACTTTATCCTTTCCAAGCCTAGCGATAACATTGCTTAAAAATGCAATTGGCGCTATCATACTATCATGTACAAGTGACAAACAGGGATGTCATCAACCACACTGCGATCGTAAAGCAGAGGTATTTGAATTCAATGAATCAATGTACAGGAGAGGTCTAGAAAAAATATGTCTTTTATAGGACTATTGGCTTAGTAGACTGGCCTTAATAGGATCCTCGAGGTTGAGGTCGATTAGATAGCGTCTATAGAATTAAACAGGTTTGACAGCCCCACCCCAGGCTAGATGACATTTAAATGTTCACTTACTGTACCTGTATCCGTATAAAACAAAGTGACCTCAGCCTAACAGCTTCTACCACACTCAGCAGCATTGGAATCTCTATACATGACTTGCTACTTACAGACATGAATGTAAGACAGAGATATTAATTGAAAACCTTATATCGGAATCTCTTTTTATAGCACACCATGAAACGTATAGAAGCAATTATCCCGCATGAGAAGACAACGGAGTTAAATGAAGCATTGAAAGAAGCCGGGGTAGGAGGTTGTACTATTCTGGAAGCGAAAGGCCGAGGAAAGGGCGAAAAAGCAGTGGTTGAATCTGGAAGAGGAACCGCTCGGTTTGTATCAGAATTCTCAGTGAGATCAAATTTTGTCATAATTGTTGGTGACTCAGAAGTCGACAAAGTAGTTACAACGATTTTAGGTACAGTCAGTACTGGTTCGACAGGTGATGGCAAGATCTTTATCTCTCCAGTGAATGATGCTATCGATATAGGTACAAGGAAAAAAGGAGAAACTGCGGTCGTATAGTACCTAAGGATTGAATGTCAATTGCAAATTTAGCTGATATCCTGGTTTAAGTTGATCTTGCATTAACTTACGAGGAAACCAGAGAAGTATGCTAATCCGCAATTATAGCCGGAGAATATGTTAGAGTGGAACGTCAAATTACAAAGTGATCGCCTGATGAAGGAAGCTTAATGTTGAGAGGAAAAATAAACTGCTAATCACTGGATCTTGGATCTGATTTTCTTCTAATATGTTTCTAAGTTTATTATTTAAACATACAAAAATACTATATCAATTCGGTTTTAAGAATCCAACCAAATTTTATTATAATTTTACTAGGAGTAAAACGGGCCCGGAGGGCTTCGATCCCTCGCCCTGCGGTTCCGAAGACCGCCACGATGTCCTGACTACGCTACGAGCCCGACAATGTTTGATTAAATGGTAGTCTTAAATCTATTCTTCTGGAAAACAGTGCAAAGACTAATCAGTCTTTTGTAAAAAACTGAGGTCGAAGTCACTAATAAATTATGAAATCTTCAGATCATCTGTCCATAACCTTCTAGTCCTACCGACCGAGGGTGTAAATACAATTATGAACTTGGGTACTATTATATGCATTTGTTCTAAAAGGTTGGTGATGATAGTGCAGCAATATCCCGTAGAAATAAAAGGAGTATTTCTGTTACAATATTCTTACCATGCCAACTCATTGACATCATGGATTCTCTTTTCTAAATGGTGCATATTACATTTGAGATAACGTCGGATTAGTTCCATGATTATTATACATAACCATTTATCTCTCGTCTATTCCTTTCATCTACTACCTAATTGAAAGTCTCAGAAAGAACAAGTGGTGTAGAATATGCAATTCGTGATATCATACTACATGCCAAAAGTTATGAGGAATCCGGAAAGGAAATAATATACCTTAATATCGGAGATCCCGTTAGGTTTGATTTCAAAACTCCAGATCACATCAAAAGAGCACTAATAGATGCCGTAAATAATGAAGAAAATTACTATGCTGAATCAGAAGGCCTTCCAGAACTCAAAAGGGCAGTTGTTGAAAAAGAAAATGAAAAGGGGTTAGCAGTAGTAGAAGACGATGTCATTATCTCTAATGGTGTTTCTGAGGGGCTAGATATGGTAATGGCATCAGTCATAGATCCCAATAGTGAAGTGCTTATGCCAGGACCATATTATCCTCCCTACGCATCTTATGTCAAGTTCTATGGAGGAAGACCTATCGAATTTGAGTTGCATCAAAATGGGGGGATTGATGTTGAAGACATAGTCTCAAAAATTACACCGAAGTCGAGGGCAATATGTATTATCAATCCGAATAATCCTACTGGCGAAGTCTTTGACAGGAAGAATTTGCAGAAGGTAATTGATCTAGCGGCCGAATATGACCTTTACTTAATATGCGATGAAATTTATGATAAAATAATATTCGACGAACAATTTGTGGGTATTGGGAGAGTCTCAAAAGATGCTCCAGTAATTTTATTGAATGGCTTTTCGAAGTCTTACCTAATGACTGGATGGCGTTGTGGTTATATTTGCTTGAACAGTGATTCAAAACGCCTTGATTCATTACGAACAAATATCCCCAAATTGGCTAGAGTTAGGATAGCATCTAACCTCCCTGTTCAGGTTGCAGCGGTGCAGGCTTTGCGTGGGCCGCAAGATCATATAAACATCATGGTCGAGAAGCTCAAACGAAGGCGAGATTATATAGTCAAACGCTTAAACTCTATTAATGGAATAAGTTGCATTAGTCCTCGTGGTGCATTTTATGTATTTCCAGAGATCGATTTAGGACATGATTGGAAAAATGACAAGGAATTTGTCTTGGACTTTTTTGATAATACCGGAGTTCTTACAGTCAATGGGTCAGGCTTCGGTAGTAAATATGGGTCCAGTCATTTTAGAGCAGTTTATTTACCTTCTGAAGATATTCTTGAAAAAGCGATGAATAAATTGGAATTATTTATGAAATCAACGGTCTAGAGAATTTGATGCCATAATGTGTCTTCCTGAAATTATATACCTCCTGGCCGATTGGTCGGATATACGTGCTGGCTTAAAATCGCCAGATTTTAAAAGAGATACGCTAGAAAAGATTGATTGTCAGGCAATAGCAAAAGGTTCTAATCAACTTAGCTCAATATGTCTGGATGATATCTCTGTTATACTAAGCCCCTATCAAAAATAGTATCTCAACAAATCATCTAGGATTATATCTCAATAACTTCTCCTGTTTCGGGCGCCCTTGCATCAAAACCGTATTTTTCATTAATTTCTTCTGCAAATCGTATACAAGAGCTACCATCCCCGTGCACTGTCAATACTTTGGGAGTGCCTTCAATACGATCGAGGATCTCAAATAGTTCGGTTCTGCTATTGTGAGCAGAAAATTCAAACCGTTTTACGTCTGCTAGGCATCTTTTTTCCTTACCATTAAACATAGTCACTCTTTTTTCCAGTAGTATTCTACCAGGTGTATTGTTTGCCTGGTAGGACACCAGCGCGATCCCGTTCCGTTCATCCTTTGCTATTTCCTGTAGGTAAAAAATTGCTGATCCTCCTACTAGCATACCTGCTGGAGATATGATAACACAAGGCTCTTTCACGACTTTTTTTCTTCTATTCCAGCCTCTCACCCATTCCGCTTCACCTATTGCCTGCTTGAACATATCAGGATTCCTTAGGAATGACGGATGTCTCAGCATAATTTCGTTAGCTTTGAGGGCCATTCCATCCATAACAATCTTATGATTAAAGTTATAGTTTTTTAAGACGATTGAAATCTCCTGAGCACGTTCAACAGAGAAAGCAGGGATAAACAATGTCCCCCCTCTTTCAATTACTTCGTTTGCAAATTCCACCAGATCCCTTTCGGATTGTTCTCGAGGAGTCTGTTCTGATTGCGAATATGTACTCTCTATAATTAATAGATCAATTTTTCCTATATCTAAATCGGCAGGTCTAAGCAGGTTTGTGCCTCTCGTGTTAATATCACCTGTATAAAAAATACGCTTAGCGTCAGATTCGGCTAGGATGGTTGCTCCTCCAAGTATATGGCCAGATTCATGCAGAGTTATCTTGAGATCGCTGTTTATAGAAGTTGGTTCACGATATTGTAAAACTTTGGAATGGTCCATCATAGTCATTATATCAATGTACTCAAAAGGTAGATAGAATCCGGATATTTTTATCATATCTTCCAAAAGTAGTCTCGATAGTTCGAAAGTGGGAAGAGTCCCAATAGCCTGCAGACTAGTATCTTTTGATAAGAATAAAGATGGCACAAATCCAGAATGATCTAAATGGGCGTGCGAAACTACGACTGCATCTATGTCCCTAGGCCTGACATGTACAGGAAAATTTGGTTCTCTCTTTAAAAGAACGCCATAGTCTAAGAGAACATTTGTATTATTAGTAGTAATGAGAAACGCAGAGCGGCCCACTTCTTTTGCTGCTCCTAGTACAGATACTTTCATTATTTTGCACTACTGAGTTTCTGTAGATTATGCCATACCCTGGCGATACGGATAATAGAGATTAGAGAACAAGTGTATGCTTAGGGAAGGCAAATTAGCTATTGTCAAAATAAATCTCCCAGAGGCAGTCTCCACAAGAAGTAGGACCGCCCGTTCTCTCTAGATATCTAAACCCGCATTCGTCTAGCACGTCCTCAAAGTCATATCGGTTGCTCAACGATTTACATTCTTCGTTAATACTTCGTTTTAGTGCCTTCACTATAACCTCAGACTTTTTCTCGTTGCTGCAATATATATACCATAGATTATGGGCTCTTCGCATACTTGAAAGCTTGAGATGCGTCTCCAACGGAATCTTCGTATAATAACGATTCATTATTTCATAATTGACGTCGTCCCACGATGGAGTACGCCAGTACGCAATCCTTTTGTAGCCATGACCATCATATTCTGCGGCAAGACTGAGTCCTTGGTCTAATGTTGTAATTACGATCTCAGACCTAAGCTTGACAACATCTCTAAAATCCACCCCAGGATCCATCCAACCAACAAAAATGATGTCGAAGTCTTGTTCGATACTCCACTGTGCGTCTGCAATCTTAATGAAATCAGGCTTTTTAATCCCGCACCCATAAAAAATTTCTGAATTTTTTTCTATGCCTATTGCTTTTGGAATATACTGTCTTATCCTCTTTAAGAAGTCTCCGTAACCACATCCCACGTCTAAGTATGATGGATCGTTTGAAATCGAATGTGCTATTGAAACTACACGCAAGACATCAATTTTTCTATATGAAAAATAAGTCCCGCACAGAAAGGGAAAACTATAGCGTTCGTGATGCCTTGATATTGAATGCATTCTATAATGCTTTAGGGAATTTATTGCTTCCTTTAATGCGTGACAGCTATACGACATTATACATATATTCTCCAAACATCCTAAGAACCATATTAATCTACAGCAGTCAGATGTTATTTATTATGAAGCATACCATTTGAAAGATGTCTTATAGCCGTATTACTCACTATACGCTACTACTTCCTCTGTTGCAATACACTTTGCAAATGCCGCAGGATGTATACCTGTCTAGCTCACCAGATCTGCTCCAATTGTGGGACAATCGGTATTTGGCGATTTGGAACACCTTCGCCTTCTGGTTTAATTCCAATTAGTATGCTAATAACCCGATAGAATTTAATAGGCACAATTTCTTGCCGTTCCTATAGATGGATCTTCAGGAGCGCATAGATTTGATTACGAGGTCTCCAACTGAGGAGGTCGTTAGAACGGAAGAACTTGAAGATTTATTTGAGGTCACTTCCTCTCCCAGACATTATATTGGACTGGAAATTTCTGGTAAACTGCATCTTGGAAGTTTAGTATTAACTGGTTTCAAGATTAATGATTTTATTAAGGCTAAAGCTAAGGCGATGGTGTTTCTTGCCGACTGGCACAGCTACATAAATAATAAGCTTGGCGGAAATTGGGAAAAAATTGAGATAACTGGGAAATACTATGCTGAGGCATTTAATTTTTTTTGTCCAGGTGTTCAGATCGTAACGGGTAGTGAGCTTTACTCGAAATGCGGAATCGATTATTGTCTAGACCTCATTAGATTCAGCAAACACTTGACTTTGGCACGGGCAACTCGATCGCTAACAATCATGGGAAGGACCGAGAAAGATGCCCTCGATCTATCTCAGTTACTGTATCCCCCTATGCAGTCAGCTGATATCAAAGCCCTTGATATAGATATAGTCCATGCTGGGATGGATCAAAGGAAAATCCATATGCTTGTAAGGGAAGTCTTCCCTAAACTTAATTGGAAAGTACCAGTCATGGTACACCATCATCTGTTACCAGGTCTATCCGAGCCAGCCATGCTTGGACAAACTAATTCATTAGAGGAAAGATATATTTACAGTAAAATGAGCAAGAGCAATCCATCTAGTGGGATCGCAATTCACGATGATGAAAAGACAATTCATGAAAAAATTCGTAAGGCATATTGTCCTATTGACACTAGTGAAGCCAATCCGGTTCTCGAATTGGTTAATTATGTAATCTTCCATGAATTTTCGCATTTCACTATCGAACGTTCATCAAAACATGGTGGAAATATCACTTATTATAACCAGAGCGATGTTACAAAAGACTTTCTGATGAAAAAAATTCATCCTATGGATTTGAAGAACGCAGTAGCTGTGCACATTAATAGAGTAGTCGAGCCTATAAGAAAACATTTTGAAGGTAGGGAACCTGAATTTAGCTAGTGAATAAGTAAAATTTTGCCTATTCTAGATAGAAACTTGTTAATATGAACAATATCAGAAATTTAATACCTTTCTCTGTATTTTTAGATGTCGTTGGTGCCATAGTCGTTTGTTATAGATTGATTTAAGACGTATAGAGTGGTGTGCCATCACAAGGAGATCGCGCCTAATAGATATATGTCAAATAGTACATGTCAAGCTCTTGCAGAACTTATCATGGAGTAGATCAAATCTTCAACGTCTCCGCGATTTCACTATTTTTTTTACGTACCTAGAAAGCAGTTTTATTATTGAAAGATTGAGGTACGGACATGGAATTTGTATATGAAAGAATGTTTCATACCTTTCAGCTAGGAAAGTATACATTATAAATCATGATATATATTTATTTAATAATGAAAGAGCTAATGAATCTAGGTGTTAGGAAATCACTTTAGAACGTCAAGTAGTAAAACAAGTAGAATTAGATAGAAAAAGATGGTTAGTACGATATCTATTATTGGGTTCAGTTGCGATTGTACTTGCACTTAAAGTGTACTTGTTGTTATTTGTGATGGATTTTACATTAGGTATCTATAGTTTCTTTTCGAGCTTTGTTCTCTTTAATATCTTGCTTTTTGCCTATACTAGATATAAAGATCCATACATCGATGCTGCGAATATTCCTATAAATTCCTCGAATTTGGATAGTCTTCCGCTTTTTTCAATTGTAGTTCCGGTTAAAAATGAGGAGGAGAACATTAGAAACTGTGTACAATCTTGCATTAACCAATCATATCCAAAGAAGGAAATTATCATAGTCAATGATGGTAGCACGGATCGTACTGCGGAGGTACTTGACGATATGAGACGGGAAGAGAAAGCGAAAAATCATGATAACCAACAATTGCGCATTCTTCACTTATCAAGGAGTGTTGGAAAGAAAAAGGCTATAGAATTCGCCAGTCAAATATCCAAAGGTGAGATTTATGCTTTTATGGATAGCGATTGTGACATGGCGTATGACGCAGTAGAAAAGGCCGCGAAGATCTTTATTTCTGATAAACAACTCGGGGCACTGACCTCACATGGTAGGGTCAGGGGCGCGCACTCTGGTAATATATTGGAAAAATTTCAGGACGTATATATTGACGGCTCATGCAGAGCGATAAAAGCAGAAGAAAGCTCATTTTCTTCAGTTACCTGCTGCTCAGGGTCCCTCAGCTTCTATAAGAGAGAAGCCGTTCAACATTTTATCCATGAATGGGCGCATGACACATTTCTCGGAATGGATTTTAAATTCTGTACTGACCGACGTATGACGGCATATGTCCTTGGGACAAGGCCTAGAATGCATGAGAACAATACTGATGGAACATTAGCTACGAGAACGACTGATGACGTGGATCATGGACGAAGTGCTCAGGCCGATATTCCGATTCTAGCTGTAGGAAACGACGAAATAGAGTTATTGGAAAAGACTACAGACCCAGATCGGGATTATGATAAACGTTCTTCTCCTCCACGTTGGAACGTCAAGTATAGCTATAGTATAAAGGTAAACGTAGGAGTACCAAACAGAGTCTCAGATCTCATAAAACAGCAAATTAGATGGAAAAAGAGTTTTATTCGAAGCCTGTCCTCTACCGGAGGAATGTACTGGAGTCGTCCATTTTATGTTGCTATGCTTTATTATATACAAACAGCTATGAAATTTATTCGCCCCTACATAGTGCTACATGCATTACTAGTTCTGCCCTTCGAAGGAGATTTTAGATCTACGATTTTATGGGTAATGGGTATAATGTATACAGGCATGATTTATGCTGTAGATTTCAGGCTACGTAACCCGGGCGATAGGCTTTGGTTATATCGGCCAGTATTCACTTTTCTCACTACTTTCGTCTACACATGGTTGCTTCCAGTAGCTGCTATGACCCTAAGAAATAAATCATGGCGATAGAGAACTACACGTTCGCTATATCCTAGACTTCATATGTAAAAACCCTAAGTAAGGTGGGATAACGAAATATGGCAATTGCACTTGGGAACTAATGTGGCTTACTCGTCAACTGAATAACATATTTCTACAAGAGCCTGATATAATTAGAATCTAGTCTTTGGAGGACAATCTAAATACTTATAATCCATATTGATCTGTATTTCTGTGATGTTATGCAAATCTAGCCTGATAAGGCTAACACTAGGGTTTTTTGTAGCATCTATATTGTCATTCCTTTTCGTCTCTCATCCACCGACAGCATTTGGACAGAATGCTGCACTTGTGAAGCCTACTACTGGTGGTAGTCTGAAGGTTAAGATCGAGCCTACTCCAATAACCCTCAAGGTAGACACGCCAACAAAATTTAAAATAACATTCTCCAAATCAGCAGGAAATGTTCAGCCACATATTGATTATGATTTCCTTATTACAAATAACGGCAAAGGTATTTTCTCAGCATCTTCTTCAACGGGTCAAACTGGGGTCCCGCTACATACTGCTGAGGGTATTGTAACTATACCTTATGTATTTCATTCATCAGGTAATTACCTATTAACAGTAAAGGTGTTTGGTATACTTTTTAATCCTATTAGACCGGAATCTGCGGATTTTCCGGTCAAGGTAACCTAGTATACCAACGGCCTCGTGTCGAGTACGCGATCACTGAAATAGGAGCCAGCATTCTGCATTAACCAATCCTGTCTCGAAATCGAAAATGATACAATGAGGATATGAAGAGAAAAGATGAAGACGGAAAATGGATATTTTGATCAAATATTATTACATATTAGACAAGAATTGTCTGTGTTGTTGTTCTGCGGATGAAAAGAAGGAATTCCAGGCTTTCATAACATTATTATTGTACTCTGTGACAGTATCGATTGTCCTATTGCAGACCTTTAGGTTCTCTCTAAGGGTATCGAGACTATTAATCAGGAGTTGATTGTTAACGTCAACTGCCCTGATCGTGCCATTAGTAATCTGATTAGACTGATTTACCAATTGCTCCGCGTATGGACCAGGGGATTGGATTGACCAATTGTTTCCTAGAAGCTGTTTTTGAGCGGCTACTGCAGTTTGAATAATGTTTTTTGCGGTCTGGATATAATCAAGCTGAAGGTTAGAAATAGACTGATAATATTGAGGTTGAGCCTTCGCCATTTCGTCTACTGTTCTCAGTAAATTTTCCTTGACAGAATCGTAAATATTCAGACCTTTAGAGCTAATTGTATTTTCCTCTGTGTGTGTATAATCTACCATAGAACTATTTAGCTGTAGCTGTATATAAATATTGGTAATCAATACCATTGTTTACCGAATAAAACCGTAGGATTATCTATAGTACACCCTTTAAATTGCATATATTTTTAAGGACATTACTTTACGAGAATATCTATATGTGGTAACACTGGGAGTGAATATACAAGAATCTTTGATCAGAGACTGGAAGTTTGTCTAGACAACTGGGTTTGATTGACTTAAGATACAATTCTAGCTTCTTTTCATTCGAGACTCCTCTTTTATAGTCCGTATAAACTCTTCCAATTTCTTTAGACTTTCAGGATGCAGGTGATGCTCAATTCCCTCCGCATCCCGATTGGCTATATCAACAGTTACACCGATCATTTTGAAGAATTCTGCAAGAAGGCCATGTCGTTCTCTAATGCTCTCTGCAACTTTTATACCCTCGTTAGTTAGGCTTATGCCTCTATATTTTTCATATTTTAGGTGCCCACTCTCCCCTAGCCTTTGTACCATTTTTGTAACGCTTGGAGAGCTTACGTTAAGGTATTTGGATATTTCAATAGTTGTTGCATATCCTTTTTGCTGAATTAGCTCAAATATTACTTCTAGATAATCTTCCATTCTATCTGTTCTATCTTCTTTTTTTGAGTTATTAGCGTCACGTATTGATTCTAATCTAGTTCCTTTAGTCATAGGCTCCATGCATATCCCAGTGATACATCATACAATAGGTGCATTCCTAATTATGCTTTTACTAAGCCGTGTTAAACGATAATTATACAATGATTTTGCTCGACCCGCTCCATTTGTAATTTATATGCTAATTTTTATGTTCTATAACACCGATATTAGGAGTGGATCCACTGCTTCTTATTCTCAGAGATAGTTCACGTCATTTAGCACAGGGAGAATTTCATATAATCAATATAACGCTCGATATTTGTACCAGTACTAATATATGATTTGGGAAAAGTGATAATTAACTGATCTGCTGATGTGAATTATTAGAGTAGGGCCCACACTAGAAGCTTTGTATACCGACTACATTTTATAAGCTTGAGATTAAAGGAAATATACCAACTCTGGAGGTTAATTATTTAGTAACGCTTTCTGGTCTAGAACAATAAACCTCATTCAACTATGCTTTGCCAGAGATGATATGGTTGTCGGTTAGTTCCCGTGACTATCATGTTTAATATGACCTATGAAGGATTCAAGATCTGCTGTTGCAAGGCAACATACTTTATCTCCTGCGCCATAGTAAACAAACAACCGTCCGTCTAACACACATCCACCGGTGGGAAATACGACATTGTTAACATCTCCGTATAATTCATACGATTCCCTTGGCTGCAATATTGGTCTCCTAGTCCTAGCAAGTATCTTGTTTGGTCTATCCAAATCCAGAAGCGCGGCACCGGCTCTATAAACTTTATCATTACTTACTCCATGATAGATAACTAACCAACCATATCTCGTTTTGATCGGTGGTGGCCCTGCTCCGACCTTTAATTCCTCCCAGTCTGATCTAGGACTTATAAGGAGAGTGTATTTGCTACGGGCCATCAAAGAGTTTCCTTCCCCAAGCCAAATACTAGGTCTATCTACTCCATAATCCTTTCCAACCCATCGACTTGGTCTATGTAACGAAAAATACTTATTTGTTCCTTTTCCACTTATTGAATGTGCATCAAATTTATGTGGGAAGAAAACAACATCTTTGTCGTCATCGGTTTGTTTTGTTATGGTACCTAATCTGGTAAAAACACGATAATCACTCGTCGTAGCTAATGCTGTTAAAGTCTCTGGTCCTTCACGTACATACTTGGAAGGAACTACATAAACAAGGTAGTCCCTCTGACCAATCTTTACTAAACGAGGATCTTCTATACCGAACCTCTCGTATTGGACATTAGGAGAAATAGCAACCTCATTACGTCTAACAAACGTATAGCCATCGGTGCTGGAAGCATATCCTACTCTTGAAATATAATCTTCATATTCGCCAATAGCACGATACAACATATGAATTCTAATCCCGTCGTATAGTACTCCACAGTTAAATACTGCCTTGGATTCCCACCAGTTATTATTATCAGGACTCAAAATCGGATTTTTGCTATACCTCTTCAGGACCATCTCGTTCGCAGACAAGACAAATCCATAAGTAAATCCCTGGTTTTATTAACCTACGCACTTTAGATGGTATAGAAGTATAAGACTCTTCAAAACCATTCTCCAAGGTAATATCTATCCTAAACAAAAAAGTGTCCTGAAATTGAGCTGAAGTTACATCTACTGAACTGAAGTGATTTAAGATTGCCTTACTTATGTCATTGACATTGCTAGTGCTATTGTATAATAGTGATACCATCTAACAGCTGCAACGTATCTACAGTTCTTCGACAATTTGCATCGATTCATGCCCAGGTGCTAAAAACAATATCTTTAGTTGATTGATCTACTGTATATATGCTCTGAAAAATCTGTTGTGAACGACGACAAAATGGTGGGGTAATGTGGTTATCGTTGCCATTCATTGCCGATTCAACTTAATTTAATCATCCGAGCCTTATCGATCTTCATGATGATGGTGGTGTCCGTCCGCATAAGCCAAGTGTTCAGTGACGATTGGAGCCGTTGCCATCAATGCTATCGCGGCTATCAAAGTAATAGTGCCATAAGTGCTATTTCCTATCATTATTTTTATTCATATTTGTGCTGGTTACTATTTTTATTTACAGTCTTATAAACAAAGTATACAAATGCTAGCAAACGATACCGTCTCACTCACATCTTCAGGATCATCTAGCAAATCTGGCTATGTTCCATTCATGGGTAATGCTATCGAGCTAATTAATACTGGAAGTGGCAAAAATAAAAACTTTACCGCGAAGTACTCTAAATGTTGTAGGCACACAAGGAAAAATGGTCAACAATCTCTAAAGCCTTGTCTCAGCAGCTACTTTACACCATCTAACATAACCAACTCAGGTAAGTAGTTAATTTACACGAAACTTGGCTACCCATATCGAGAACGTCCTGATAACCGAACTGTGCTAGATTAAAGCCGCAATTTAATGACATTTTTTGTTTGTATTTAAAAGTATAGAAGACTATTTTGACCCTTGCTAAGACTTACCATAGTTACTGGTTATTATTTGTGCCTCAAGTCTTTTTTACAAAAGTTCGAATGAGTGTGATAGGTTCAATTTTAAGAATTTATAATAGAAATGAGTTTCTACCGGCCAGAATATTATGCTAGAGGTATTTCATTAGAAAAAATTTCACATCTGGCCAATCCACACTTTTCCGTTTCCATTAAGTTTATTGAGAGTCTGTTAACTGCATTTTCAATAGAATAGCCAAATTTATTAGATTGTTCTCAATAAATCCCCTTTCTAACAACGGGAATCATAGGCCTATTCTACATATTACTTATATTATCAATAGGAAAGTTTTTGACGTATCATCTTATTGGTAATAAAATCATTTTTCGCAGTAGGCCCATCTAACTTATAGTATAAACATTAACCAGTCCATATCATATCAGACTGCTGACCGGTTCATTTACCAAATCTACGGTAGTACTTTCTATATAGCTATTTTGCTAATGAAAATACTAACTAACCAAACAGTTAGTTGGTAGTTTGTTACTTACTATATCATTTATATGTAATTACTTTATTATATTAGATATGGTGATGTTAGCGTAGATACAGACTCGTATGGTAAAATTCCTCCGAACAACCAAAAAATAAAGGCTTCTGTTATAACAACATGCCCAGGATGTAAGAACGAGAGTATAATCACCGATTCTGAATCTGGAGAGATCATTTGCAGTAATTGTGGTCGCGTAATCTCTGATAAATTACAAGATATTGATTCCGAATGGCAAAGATACTTTATCGATGAGTCTAAGATAGGGACCAGGATTGGAAGTCGTAGTTCGCTTGCCCGTCACGATATGGGATTGTCTACAGTTATTGGTAGATCTGGCAGAGATGCCAGCGGTAACAAACTTGATGCAGTTATGCAGACCAAGATGAATAGGCTAGCTACGTGGGATTTAAGATCCCAGTTACATACGCCAAAAGATCGAAGTCTCAGACAAGCATTTTTTAAATTAGATGTTCTAAAAGATAAACTCGGACTCTCAGACAGTATTGTCGAGAAAGCGGCATATATCTATAGGAAGGCTCAGTCAAAGAAAATTACTCGTGGTAGGACCATCTCAGGGGTCCTAGCAGCCGCAATCTATATTTCATGTAGAGAAATGGGAATCCATAGGACACTGAATGATATCGCTGCAGCATGCAGTGTAAAGCGTAAGGAGCTGTCTAAAGATTTCAGGATCCTTTGTACCCGACTTGATCTTAGAATACCTCAACCGGATCCCATGAAGTGCATAGCAAAAGTTGCAAATAAAGTCAAACTCAGCGAGAAAACGAAACGACAAGCCTCGCTGATCATGAGCAACGTCACGAAGGAAGAAATATCTGCTGGAAAAGATCCTATGGGTCTAGCTGCATCTGTGCTGTATCTATCTGGAATTAAAAATGGAGAAATTGTTACCCAATCAAATATAGCTGCTGCAGCCGGGGTTACTGAAGTAACCGTCAGAAATAGAACAAAGGAATTAAGAGATAAGCTTATGCTTAATTAATCCCTGTAATTTCTGCCTTTGACATAGGTAGCGTTGCCTGGCAATTAGGCCCAATTTCTCTAATTTTTTATATGGTAAGTCCACAGGGTATCGAAGTGCCCGAAGTAAATTATCAGAGATTGAGACTCCAGAATACATGATATTGCCATTCTGAGCAGCTCTTAGATATAAGATTACCATAACACATGATTTTTCTAACATGAAATTTGGTTATACTATTTAATTCGAAATAGCAAGTATCGATACTGATAAAATCTC
>JBQCDO010000117.1:0-8725 GCA_051961195.1 Nitrososphaeraceae archaeon
ATCTAAAACTATCTCCTGATGGAAATAGAATTGGTATTATGATGACAACTCCAACCTCTCCATCTGATATATACGTTATAGATATTAATATGAACAATGAAAAAGAAGACTACAAAAGCAAAAACAAAAAAAGAAAAAGTAGTGTTCAAAAGCTTAGTCATTCATTTTTAGCAAATATACCGGAGAATATATTGATAAGGCCAGAACTAATTAAATACAAGAGTTTTGATGGACTTGAGATTTCAGCATTTTTGTACAAGCCAAAGGAAGAACGACACAGAGTTGTAGACAATAAAGCTACAAAATTTGGGGCTATACTATCAATTCATGCCGGTCCTACTGCGCAGGAAAGGCCATCGTATGATTATTCTGGACTTTATCAATATCTTTTAAATAATCGGTTAGTAGTTATTACTCCTAATTTCCGAGGCAGCACTGGTTACGTCAAAAGCTTTGAGAAAAAAATATACCATGACTGGGGTGGAGATGAACTACAAGATCTAGAATATGCAATAAAATGGTTGAAATCACAAGATTGGATTGATGCCAATAGAATAGGCGTATTTGGTGCTAGTTTTGGGGGTTTTGCAACATTAAGTTGCATAACTAGATTACCACAATATAACTGGAATGCTGCGGTAGACATAGTAGGTCCAAGTAATCTTGTGACCTTTGCCAAAGCAGTACCAGAACACTGGAAACGATTTATGGAAGAATTAGTTGGAGATCCTGAGAAGGAAGAAGATTTCCTCAAAGAAAGATCTCCTATTACTTATGTAGACCTTATCAGTCCAACAACCAGTCTATTAGTAATACAAGGAGCCAATGATCCAAGAGTAGTGAAAAATGAATCTGATCAAATAGTTGAAAAATTAAAGGGCAAAAATATGGATATAGAATATATGGTTTTCGAAGATGAAGGACACGGCTTTACCAAATATAGCAACCTTTTAAAGGCTCTGAAGAGATCTGCAGAATTCCTAGTAAAGAAATTATCTATCTAATAATATTAACAAGTAGATAGGTTAGGAAACCTGTTGTGTACTTTGATTGTATTATTAACTAATGCTAGAGTATCAGATGAGGAGAAGGAGAAGTAAAGAATAAACAAATAAAGGTGCAGTTGGGTTTGTTTACCAACAGATAGATTAATAAAAAAAATGACCAAAGGAGCTAATGATAATACATTTGGATAAATCCATATCACAAAAACAAGCATGGGAGATTATCAAACCTGTTTGTAGGGAATTGTATGATCTAGTAAATGCAGGAAACATACAATTTGCATCAGGAATTTATAACGAGAGCAATGGAACATACAAAATTAATTTAAAATGCAGTCGCATACATTTAGCATCAAGAGGCTTTAAAGATAGCATTGGAGATATAGAGTACGAAGAAGGAAATATAAGAATTGGTCTGAGAGCAAATGGTATTCCTGCAAATCTGTTTATCGAACTGATTTAACATTAATAGACTATACCTTGGCAGTTTGATGGTGTAGATGGGTAATAGAGGCCTATATTGTGCCTTGGATTATTTTTGATGTCTAATAATAATAGATGTATCTGTCAGCTTGAACGAGCGCATGAATACTATAACTTCCGTGGAATTCTCATACTATTCTTCATATTAGACAGAATACTGGCTGTCCAGTAATAGACTGCTAACTAGACATGTTTATATTTCCAGTAGATATTTAGGCATCTAATTTCGTTATTCGGAACTACCGATATAAGGTTGGAATGCTTTTGTAGACTTTATCCCTTCCAAACAAATAGGTATTGTAGCCTTATGTAGTTGTGACCCTACTGATGCTGATATGAGTAGCCTTGGTTTTGTATTACTACATCTAACAGGGGCAGAGAATCTGACTGCAAAGACTGAGTCAAATTCATAAATACGACCGTAGGTCTTAGTTAGAAAAGTCCAACGATATTCGTGTGATATATGTACCCTATTTGTAACGGATCAAGTCAAAGTGAAAATAACGAGACAGCGTTTCCGGACATTAATAAATCCTTAGAATAATTGTCAAGCTCCAGCCTTTTAACGAATTTTATATAAGCACCCATATCGCAAAGGGGCCAATCGCTACCATATAAAAGCCGATGCGGGTCACCGACATACCTTAATAATTCATTTATTTTACGAGCATAATAAATTTCATCATAAGTTGAAATATCGCCTACAAACAATCCAGAAATGTCTGCATAAACATTTTTATTCTTAAATAATACCTCTTGACAATCCACGGTCCAAGGATTGCCTAAATGACAAATTACGATCTTCAGTTCGGGATTGTCAACTGCGACTTCATCTATATTTAGAGGATGGGCAAACCTTATTTTCGCGTTACTGGCATAGGTATCTCCGCTATGAATCATCACTGGCTTTTTATACTCTATACAAATATCATATATGCCCTGATATCTTTTATCATACGGGTAATAGTGCTCGTAACCACAGTAAAGTTTTATCCCTTCAATCAGATCGTCTTTAAACCAATTTCTATACTCGCTTAGGGAACTAGGGCCATTATCGATTGTGAAGGAGGCAACAACTCCAATTCTACTTTCGTATTTTTTGGCATGTTTGATGATTTGGGCTGTAGATGGTCTATTCTGATTGACCTTGTATGATGAAAGTATTAATGAATAATTTATATTTTGACTGTCCATTGCTTGGAGCAGTGCGCTAATCTTTGCCTCGAGAGATTTGGCGACATCACCGCGATGGGGATAATGGTTAACATGGACGTGACAATCAACAATTTTCACAGAATATATTTACACCCTGTTTGGTTTGCTTCTCTTAACAATACGATAGGTAGGGTTTTGCCATTCTATAAGACTTGCAAAATTCAAAGAACGTCTGTCGAGAAGGTAATTAGGCAGAACTTTGATATACTTGAACCCGTTTTTGAGTTGAAAAGATAAAACAGGATCTTGCAATTCCCCTCTGACGACTTTTTCTGCAAACTCCTTAGCAGACATCATATGCGAATATTTGCAATAATCGTATAGTCTGCCACCGGCTAAAATCCTTCTAAGATTTAGCCTCATGGCCAATTCCTTTCTGGCGTCATATAACATAGTTCCAATGCCCATATTTCGAAATTCAGGATGTGTTGAAAGGTCAGCACCATATAATGTATCTCCACTGGCATTGTGATTTGAAAATAATCCATTTCCAGTTATTTCAAACCAGTCGTGTTCCTCGTATTCAGAGCTGAGTGATATTACAAGACTACTGGATGACCCCACTATTCTGCCATCGATTTCTGCTAATAGTTGTCCATCAGGAAACATCTCGATATGATTTTGGAGGTATGAGCTAGGAAAGATCATACCATCCTTTGCCATATCTGCAAAAGATTTCCTCTGCAACTGTACTATCTGAGGGATGTCTTTCTCTTTAAAATTTCGTATTATGATACTTTTAGGATTCAAATTGTTATCAACATTACGATTTTGTTTCATTTTAGAAGGAAATAGTATGTGCTTCATTCAATCAAATAAATCTATGGACCTTCTATCTCTTAAAAGATATATTTATGTATTCCACGTCACCTAAAGTTTGACCTAAATAAATATATGAATCTATAAATACCAAAGATCTGAGAATTACGCCGAGTCAAAAATAGAATTAATATTAATGCCAGTTATCGGTGTTCCATTAGTGCTGTGTATCTCAATAACGTGCTAAGTAAATTTTTTTAATTACTTTTGAGAATTGCGTTGTTGAGAATTTATTAGGTAGTAGGATAAGTCCATTTAGGATGGCAAACTACTTTCCTTCTGTGACGGCTCCAGGACAAATGGTCTGATTAGAAAACGGGAATAATCAGCGAACCCGGATTGTATTCTAGACATTTTCCTGAGATAAACCCAACCTGTTAAATAGGAGCTGACTATACTTTTTCTATCAACAGATCTACGCTATAAAGATAAACTGTTCGCAAACACTACACAAGCATTCAAAGACAACATACACATTATTACTCTAGTCTAATCTATTGTACTTTTAACATGCTTCAGTAGACTTGCTACCTTGTTCGAGACGAATTTTATACTGTGATATAGTTGGATCTGTTCTCTGTCACAGTCCAGACAATTCGGCGTAAAAAATCAAAGCATCATAAATAACATTCAACTCCTCCGTTGTTAACTGATTATACTGAATAACAGACCACTCTGCAACGAATAATTTTATTTAAGTCTTATTGACAACTTGCTACGGCACAAATCAGTATAATCCTAAAACGAGAATGGTCAATATGAGTAATAACAGATCATTATTTAGTACTAGCAGCTGTTAACGCACTCGTCGTATTTAGTGCTGTTAATATCCAAGACTTTCAATAAATCGTATGGAGTCTAATTCTTCTAAAATCTGGCATAATTAACTTGGAAGATCCTCCTCGAATAAAACGTTATGAAATATTTCAGTTTAAAAACATTTTCTAAAATGAGACTTCGAACGTATAGCCTACTCCTCAATATATAGAAGATTATGTTAGAATACCATCTGTTATGAGGAAGCAAAGAAATGTATAGTTACTAGATGAGGTAATAGACCTACCGACCTCCTCCAGGCAATCCGAGGACTTTAGTTGGCGACCGATAGTTGGCATAAATATGAATTCCTTCATTTGTTGTTACATTTACTGTGCTGACTATGGTGTCTGGCTTTGGATAAAAATAAAACGATTGGCCAGCTTCTAGGGAAGACAAGTTCTGTATATCTCTTTTTCCTTGTACCACAGTTATACCAGTAATTGGTTTTAATCCAATATTTGTCAATCTTATTCTATATTGAGTACCTGCCATATCTGTAGTATCTTTTGTTGGATCCACTTGAAGTCCGAATTCAGGCCTATTAATCTGCATATTATAAAAGTAAACTGCAAAGATTATTCCAACAATCGATATCACGATATAATAGATGTATCGCTTCACCATCTTATGATAATTGTGATTAGCGTATAAAATATCTTTTGAGCAAATAATTTCCATGTGTATGTCCTCTAAACTACCCCTCGTGATATATGGGTTATGACTAGACTAAGAACACGATAATTCATTTACTTTAAACCATATAGTCTGAAAAGTCGCTTTTTTTTAATGTTTAGCGCTAATGAATTATTATCTCAAGGTTGAAAGTGTCTCAGCATCGAGGTACCTACTTAAGACCGATTGGTAACTATATAATAAAGAAATTCACTTATATCGGGACAAATATAATCTGGTATACCCTGAATGATAGATGGTCTACTTTGAACTTCCCAGTAAGAAAGAATTGGATTCAATAGACAGCAAGGAGAGATTGAATATATTTCGACAGTATTTCGCGTCAAGCCGCTACGATCGTCTAAGTATTCAAAAATGCTTACTAAGCTCGGCATATAACGAGGCCAGCTTTTCCGAAGTAAAGGACATGGAAAAAGAGCATGATGAAAACTATTATGATAAGGTTAAGACTATAAAAGAATATGGATTTATTGATGAGTTCGTCATAGCGGTTAAAGAGGAGGAACAGGCTATTCAGAAAATAATTGAAGCTTACGACAAGAGAATGAGGATGTCAAGCCTTTAGACATTACTGATATCTTTTTAGAATAGCCTGGCTAGATATACTCAGTTCGTCAAAATGAATAACTGCAATAACCGAATCAGATTGAATTGACCATTGTGAGGGACCAATCTTGGTTATTTTACTGGTTCTATTCATAGTATAATTAGATATATCACAAGTCAAAAAAATTTCATTTGATAAGCTAATGTAAAATCATATTCAGCCATTTATGTTTCTAGTATTTTTTTTGCTCAAGCTGCATTTTCATGCCATATTTTGGCCGTAGCGTGATAATAGGTTTGAGCTCAATCTTGTGATTTGACTCATGTAACATTCTCCACCGCCTACAAACAGTAGCTACAATCAATATGCCTTCCATCCATGCAAATGCCTCACCTATACATCCTCTTGTACCACCTCCAAACGGGAAGTAGCTGAACCTGGGTAGCTCAAGTCTAGTCTCTCTCGTCCACCTCTCGGGATAAAAAAGGTCTGGCTCAGGAAAATATTTGGGATTACGATGCATGACGTACTGACTCATTAGAATTATTGATTTGGCAGGTATTACATAACCATCAAGGTTATAATCATCTATGGCTTGACGTCCAAGCGTCCATGCCGGTGGATAAAGTCTCATGGACTCTCTGACGATCTTTTCTGTATATTCAAGATTTGGTATATCATCCACGGTAGGAATTCTCAGGTCCAGGCCATTTGCTTCATGTTTGCTACCACCATTACCTTTACCATTACCGTTACCTAGTACCGATTTTAGTTCCTCATATAGTTTGGCTTCGACTGATGGATATTCAGACAGCAAATAAAACGTCCAAGTAAGCGCATTTGCAGTAGTTTCATGACCGGCCAAAAAAATTGTCATGACCTCGTCTCTTAGTTGAGTGTCAGTCATTCGTTTAATACCAGCATCTGAATCCTGAGCTTCCAGCAATGTGTACAATAAGTCTGACTTTGGCCTCTCATTAGCTGTGTTATTCCGATGTTCCTGAATCATATTGAATACTATAGAGTCTAATCTCTTTTTTGCTTTTTGAAAGCCCTTGTTTATGGGTAGTATAGGAATTTTTTCAATAAGTTCTCCAAATGGCATTAGCAAACGATTAAAGTATTCAGCACAAGTCAGCAAGTCATCGCCTACTTGACTCCCTTCAGCTGATTGAATGTCAGAGCCCAGAACTGCTTTACTAATTATAGACGAGGTGAGGTTTATCATACTCCTATGGATGTCTAGCTTCTCTTCATCTTTCCAATCCCTACACATATTAACAGAATGTGCCGTTACTATCTCCCCATACTTTTTTACAAGATTAGGAAGGAATGCTGGCTGTATTATGCGTCTCTGTCGATCATGATACTTGCCCTCACTAGTTACAAGACCCTCGCCTAGCAGGCGCTTTGAAACTTGCAGACCTCTGCTTTTCGTGAAATTTTTATGATTCTTCACTAATACGTCTTCTATAAATTGCGGATTGTTTAAAAGGTATACATGTTGTCTTCCAAATTTAAAATGAGCGATATCACCATATTTGTTTGTTATAGCCATCAAGGTTTCGGTGGGATTGTGAATAAAATCACGCAATAGTTTGTTTGGCAATAATGATGTAGGTCCAGGAGGATATTTGACGGTTCGAGCTGCAGGTGACAATTTTGTCTTTTACTCTTTTGTTCTCGCCAAAATATAAAGCTGTGTGATAACATTCGAAAAAAGTGTATCAAAGATATCCATCTGGACGTTTCCATCATCAGGCAAGCACGCATAGCCATAGTATCGGATAGTTGGCAAACTGTCTAATTTCTTTCTGGACAGGATTAATTGATACTTCCAACAAGTCATTTACCAATTTGATCAAAGGTACATATTGCGATCACAATCAGCCAAGAATTAAATTGGTCCTTTGAGGCTTCCAGGTATTCAACAATGGTTAGTATATTCCTTATAAACATAATATAGTCACAGAAAAGAACAAACTTTGGACTGAGTCATCTCATTTCAGCCATGTACGCCAGGGCATATTAATTAGATCACAACGTAAGATTCTTGTAGGGGATTAGGGGTACTAAAAAATTCTCAAAGTTGTCAGTTATTACCCACAGTACTTGTATTGTGTTTCAGTAAATGTCATATACTCGATAACGACAGATGATCACATTGGGGCTTCGATTAACGAGCTAACCACCTCTGTCCATCCTTCTGCGATATTCCTCTGATTATAACCACCACCACCTAGCGCAATTATTCTCCCGTCACAATAAATATGCGATAATCGGTGTAATGCATCTGCTGCATATTTATGCGCCTTCGACGTAAATGCTAGGTGAGTTATCGGATCTCCTTGAATACCGTCTGCACCACATTGTAAAATTATTAATTCGGGCTTTGCTGTGTCCTCTATAAACGATTCAACTTTTCTAAAGCTAGCAATAAAATCGTCGTCATCAGACCTTGGTGCTAATGGTAAATTCATCTTTGAGCCCTCCGCATCTCCGATTCCTGTTTCGTCTTCAGAACCAGTTCCTGGGTATAGATAGTGACCATCTTCATGTATATCTGCGATAAAGAGCAAGGGATCATTTTCAAATTCATAAAAAACTCCGTCACCATGGTGCGCGTCTATGTCTACGTACAAAATCCGTCTGATATTATACTTCTTTCTAGCTTCCATGATGACTACACCGATATCATTAAAAATACAAAAACCACCAGCATAACCTCTTCTTGCATGGTGCAGTCCTCCAATTGGATTGAATGCATGTTGAATTCCATCTATTCTATCCATAATTAGATTCAATGCTCGTAGGCTAGTGCCAACAATATAAGAAGATGCCTCAAATGCACCCAGAAATGCAGGAGTATCTCCAAGATCTAAAAAACCTGTACCAAGTTTTGAAGCATGTCTAACGAAATCGATGTATGTCCAGTCATGGAATTGCTGTATAGTCTCTGCAGATGCAATTTCGGGTTGCTCTACTTTGATTTGGCCAGAATTTTGAAGTTCTAACTCATTGAATTTTGACCAGAACGCATACAATCTATTCGAATTAAATGGATGTGATTGTCCAAATCCGTATTTTGCAAGCTCTTCCCCGAAAAAAACCGCTGTACTGCACATAATCTCTATAATTAAGATAG